>JAKSPW010000061.1 GCA_024404435.1 Clostridia bacterium
ATGTTCGAAAACGGAGCCTTTACCGCGCTGTCGATATGGATGTAGCTTGACTCATCCACCGGCACGCCGTCAACGGTGACTACCCATGTGTTGAAGTCGATGTCGACGGTCTGTCCCTCGACGGCGATCACACGCTTGACGAGCGGTTCTCTGTATCTCTCATCGACCGTCACGTCGTGAACGACGACGATATCTCCGGGCGTCGGATCGTAGAACAGGTCGGACACGAGCAGATATTCTCCCGTATGGAGGGTGTTCTCCATCGATGGCCCGTCTACCACGTTGAGTCTGAACAGGAACGCGAAGCAGAGAACTATGACGACCGTCACGAGCGCAAGCATCTCGACGAAATCAAAGAGCGAGCGTGTGAACTTGCCCGTCTGTGACGGAGCGGGCTCTTCGATCGGCTCTTCGCCGTCGTCGTATTCGCCGTTTGCGCGGATGACGTCTTTTTCGTCGACTTCGACGGGCACTTCGTCAAACTTCGGGAGCTTTATTTCCTCCCCCGCGTTTTCAAGCGTCGGGAAGCCGTTATTTTCGTTGTTTTCCATATATTTTCCCTTATTTTATAAGATGTGAAAGCAGGGTGGAGCCGTCGGGAATATACGTCGCGCACGCTTCGCATTTCTCCTCGGTGAAGCACTCGACGCCGCGCTGTTCGGCCTTCGGATCGTAAATGAAGAACGGAACGGGCTCGTGAGAATGAGTGCGAATGTCAAGAGGCGTCGGATGATCGGGGAGCACCATGATGCGATAGTCCTCGCCCGTGCCGTCGAGATATTCGAGAACGGGCTTCAGGATGAGCGAGTCGATCTTTTCGATCGCCTTCGGCTTAACGTCGTACTCGCCTCTGTGGCCGCATTCGTCGGGAGCTTCAACGTGGATATACACGAAATCCTTACCGCGCTCGAAAGCGTCGATGGCGGCGTTCGCCTTGCCGGTGTAGTTGGTCGAGTAGTTGCCCGTTGCGCCCTCGACGGAGACGACCTCCATTTCGGCGCAGATGCCGATGCCCTTGATAAGATCTACGGCAGAGACGACCGTCGCGTCAAGCCCCCATTTTTCCTTAAAGGAGGGAAGTGACGGAGCGGCACCGGGACTCCACAGCCACGGTGAGTTCGCGGGACGCTTGCCTGCCGCACGGCGTGCCTTGTTCACGGGATGATCCTTCAGGACCTCATATCCCTTTTTCATGAATTCGAGGAACTCCGCGCCGCCGTTGTCTTCCTTCGGCAGATACTCACCGATGCGGCGGCCGATTATGTCGTGCGGACGGGAGAAATCGTAGGTGGTCGACGCGTTCTTCCAGATGAGGCAGTGGCGGTAGCTCACGCCCGTGAAGAGGTGTCTGCCCTCCATCGGAAGCGCCTTGTTCAGCGCTTTTACGAGCTCGTCGGCTTCGGCAGTCGATATCTCGTCGGAGCTGTGGTCGATCATGACGCGGTCTTCATAGTTTTCCTCGTCCTCCGAGATCGTGACGAGGTTGCATCTGATCGCCGTGTCGTCGGGAGCGAGCTTTATACCGAGGCTGACCGCTTCAAGGGGAGAACGTCCCTTCGAGTACTGCCTCGGGTCATAGGACATGATCGCGAGGTTGGCGGTGTCGCTTTCGGGCACCATTTCTGCCGGCACGTTGAGAACGGTACCGCAGAGAGATTTTGACGCGAGCGCATCCATTGTGGGTTTATTTGCGATCTGCATGGGCGTTTTGCCTCCGAGCTTTTCGGAGGGACGGTCCGCCATTCCGTCGGGGATGAGAACAAGGTATTTCATAAGGTCTCCGTGAAAAAACAATTTTGCATAATACTTCTATTCTAATTATTATACCACACTTTTCGGACCGATACAATGGCAAAACGGGTATTTTCGGCTTGAAAAAACGGCTTTTTTGTGATATTCTATTTACACAACGAATAAACGGGGTATATTATGTCTGAAGAAATAAAAAGACTCTGCTCGGCGCTTGCGATACCTACGGTGTCCGAGCCCGAAATGACGGAAGAAACGAAAGAGAATTTCCGCCGTTTTGCGGATTTTCTGCGCGCCGCTTATCCCGCTTTCCACTCGGAAATGACCGTCGAGACGGTGGGCGGGGCAGGACTTCTCTATACGTTCCGCTCCGGAAGCGAAAAGGACGGCGTGCTCTTTCTCTCGCATATGGACACCGTCCCCGCGGGAGACGAAGCGGCGTGGGAACATCCTCCGTTCGGGGCAGCCGTTTGCGACGGGTACGTATACGGACGCGGTGCGCTCGACATGAAAGGGCATCTGATCGCCATGCTTGAGGCGTTCGAGAGACTGTTTTCGCGCGGACTTCGGCCCTCGCGCGACGTTTACGTTTTCCTCGGCTGCAACGAGGAATTGATGAACGACGGCTGTTCCTCCGCGAAAGAGGCGGCAAGACTCCTCGAAAAAAGGGGAGTGAAGTGCGAGTTTTCACTTGACGAGGGAGGTCTTCCGTATACGGGAGAGTATCTCGGGCTTGACCGCATGATCGGACTTATCGGGATCTCCGAGAGGGGATACGCCGACGTCAGACTTGTCGCCGAAGCACCGGGAGGACACTCCGCAATGCCGCCCGAAAAGAGCGCTCTCGGGCTTCTCTGCGAGGCGGGACGGAATATCGAAAAACATTTCACAAAGGCGAGGATGAATTCCGTGGCGGCGGAGTTTTTCGATGCTCTTGCTCCTCATGCGGCCGGCAAGATCCGTTTTGCCTCAAAGCACAGGAAGCTCTGCCGCGGAGCGATACTCAGGCGGCTTTCGAAGTACGACAGAGCAGGTGCGATGGTGAAGACCACCGCCGCGCTCACCATGGCGGAAGGCTCGTCAAGGCCGAACGTCCTTCCGCGAAGCGCTTCGCTGACGGTGAATATCCGCTTCTCGCCGGACGACGAGCCTGACGAGATCATAGGCAGACTCAAAAAGCTCCTGCCGGAGGGAGTGAGAGCCGAAGTACTCGGTGTGATACCGCCGTCAAAGGTGTCGGGAACGGACACGGATGCCTACTGTGCCGTCTCGGAGAGCATGGAGAAAACGCTCGGTATCCTGTCGCTTCCGTACCCGGTGATCTTCGGTACAGACAGCAGATATTTTTACGGCGTCGCACGGGACGTTTATCACTTCTCACCGTTTTTGTCATTTGCCGAAGATAATAAAACGATCCACTCGGAGAACGAGCGGATCGCCGTAGACAGCTTTATGAAGGGCATTGATTTCTTCGAGGACCTGATCTCGAAAACGTGCCTTGGAAAATGATATCCTCGCAGATAAATAACGTAAATTTCCTTCTTTGGTATTTTTGAAGTTTTTTCGGGAAGGGTACGGGGAACCGCTTTTTTTCAAAAAAGGGTTCCCCGCATTTTTTTATTTTATATTCATCCAGACCTGCATCTCGGATTCGCCTCTGTTGGCAAAAGCATAGTAGGGGATGAATTTCACTTTGATCTTTTCTTCCTCCGCAGAGAGGGGAGCGTAAAGAGCAGTTGAAGTCTTTCTGCGGTATCCGTCCGCGGTCACGGTAACGTAACCGTTTTCTTCGTCAAAGGCGGTTTCGAACTTACCCTTGGGATCGATCCTGATGCCGCCGAGAGACTCTCCGTTATCGACTGCTTCCATGCAGTAGACGACGGGGCCGAAGGTCAGTGCCGCCTTGCAGAGGTCTTCGTTTACCTTCGCGTTCGCACCGATGAGCATGGGCTTCACGCCGAAGTCGATCTCGATCGTACTGCCGTCGCTCACCGGGAAATATGCGTACCCCTTGACTGTGCCCGCAAAGTACTTGTCGCACCACGACGGGATGCGGACGGCGAGCCGCGCGTCGCGTTCGCCGTGGTAGGTGAGCTTCACTTTTCCGTCCCACGGATAGTTCGTTTCCTGCTCGACAACAGCGTCGCTGTTCAGGATGCGGACGTGCACCGTCGAGCTCATGAACTGGTTGATATAGACGGTCATCTGGTCGGTGGTATAAGCGTATCCGCCGATCTGCGGGATGAAGCGTGCGACGTTGGGCGGGCAGCAGGAGCAGCCGAACACCTTCGAACGCTGAGATTTCGGAAAGTGGCTTCCCTCGGGCTTTGCCCATTTCGGCGGGATCTCAAGCGGATTTTCATAGAAGAACGCCTCGCCGTCAAGGGACATTCCGGAGCGTGCTCCGTTGAAGAGGATCCTTTCGAGAACGTCTGCGTATGCGGAGTCGTTGCCGTAAGAACGCTGCATCGCAGAAGCGAAGAACGCGAGCGCGATGGCGGCGCAGGTCTCGGTGTATGCGCGTGCATTCGGCAGATCGTAGTCCGTGGTGAACGCCTCACCGTTGCTGTTCGATCCGATGCCGCCCGTGACGTACATTCTCTTGTTCGTTACGTTGTCGAACAGAGCCTTGACCGCTTCAGCCATTCCGGGGTCACCGGTCTCGTATGCGTACTCTGCCATTGCAGTGTAGAGATAGCAGGCTCTGACGGCGTGGCCGACGGCCTCTCTCTGCTCGCGCACGGGAAGATGATTCTGCAGCTGAGCGGGCTTGGACCACCAGTCGCGGCAGAATTCCGCGTCTTTTTCGTTCGCACCGCGCTTGTCAAGGAAGAACTCAGCAAGCTCGAAATACTTTTTCTCTCCGGTGTAGCGGGAAAGCTTTATGAGCGCGATCTCGATCTCCTCGTGACCGGGAGTCGTGAACTTCGCACTGTCCTCAACGCGGAAGATGCGGTCGATGAGGTCGGCGTAATCCTTCATAAGGTTTAAGAATCTGTCGCGTCCCGTTGCGGCACTGTAAGCGATGGCTGCCTCGATCAGATGACCCGCGCAGTAGAGCTCGTGATTGCCTCTCTCGGTGAATCTCGCGTTCGGCTCGCAGGTGATGTAGTAGCAGTTGAAATACCCGTCCGCCATGCGGTTTTTCTCGATGTTGTCGATGACTTCCTCGATTTTTTCAATGAGGGAAGGAACGTCCTCTGCGTCGGGCGCGAGCTTGATGTAGTAAGCAGCCGCCTCGATCCACTTCGCAACGTCGGAATCCCAGAAAACGTGAGGCTTCATGTTCTCGGGATCGCCCTCGCGCCACGAACACGTGAACGCGTCGAAACGTCCCGTCTCCTTGAATCTGTCGTAAACCGCACCGAGAGTCACCTCGCGGCCGAGACGCTGAAGATCGGCAAAAAATCCGCCGTTCAGAGTTACGTTGTCAAAAGTAATGTTTTTCATTTAATCTACCCTGTTAAGCCTTTCTCCCGCTTCCCATGCAAGCAGGTTGTCAACTACGAATCCGATAAGTCTTTCTCTTGCTTCGAGAGACGCCCATGCGATGTGAGGCGTCATTATGATATTCTTTGCCGACAGATACGGATGGCCTTTGGTCATCGGCTCCGTGTCGAGCACGTCTATCGCCGCGCCGCGTATCTTACCCGAATTCAGAGCGTCGCGCAGAGGTTCTTCCTCGACGACTCCGCCGCGCGAGGTGTTTATGAGCACCGCAGACGGCTTCATCAGGGCGAGAGTCTCTTCGTTTACGAGACCCCTCGTTTCGGGAGTCAGCGGGCAGTGGAACGTGAGGTAATCGCTCTCGGAGAAGAGCGTTTCCTTCGTTACGAATTCAACGTCATCGTACGTCATCGGACGGTGAGACACGGCGATGACCTTCATGCCGAAGGCGAGCGCGATCTTAGCTACCGCTTTGCCGATCGTGCCGAAGCCGAAGATGCCGAGCGTCTTGCCGGCAAGCTCTCTTATCGGGTACGACAGGTATGAAAACGTTTCGCTTTCCGCCCAGTCTCCGCGCGCTGTCGAGACGGTATAATCACCGATGCTCGTCGCAAAGTGGAGCATGAACGCGACCGTCAGCTGAGCCACCGAGTCGGTCGAATAACCGGGCACGTTGCAGACCGCGACGCCTCTTTTCCTTGCGGCTTCAACGTCGATGTTGTTATATCCCGTGGCAAAAAGCCCGATGAACTTCAGGTTCGGACATTTTTCCATGATTTCGTCCGTGATCTTTGCCTTGTTGACGATCACGGCGTCGGAATCGCCTATCGCCGCCGGAATGTCACAGGGCGGGACGGTATCGAAATATCTGACTTCTCCCACCTTTTCGATAGGTGTCAGAGAGACGTCACCGTTCGTGACGGTGCACTTGTCAAGTATTGTAATTTTCAAAAAAACTCACCTTCCGTTTCTGAAAATATGATACCACAAAAAAGACGGAATGTAAAGAAAAAACTCTCCGTGACGGAGAGTTTTTTGACTTTTTTGTTTAGTCGCTGATGTAAGGCAGCAGTGCGACCTGGCGAGCTCTCTTGATGGCGAGAGTCAGCTGACGCTGATGCTTAGCGCAAGTACCGGAGATACGGCGGGGGAGGATCTTAGCTCTCTCGGAGACGTACTTTCTCAGTCTTGTCGTGTCCTTATAGTCGATGAAGTCGATCTTGTCGGCGCAGAACTGGCAGACTTTCTTTCTTCTGCGGTTGCCGCCCTTCTGAGCGGGTCTCTGCGGTCTTTCGCTTCTTTCGGGTCTTTCGGTGTTTTCAGCGGGAGCAGCCGTTTCAACGGTCTCTTCAACTGCTGCGGTTTCGATGATTTCGTTTTCCATATTACGTTTTCCTTTCTTATGATTCTTTTGTGACTATGTGCCATACTCGGCATTTGTGCCGGTTCTGCGAATTTGCCGCCGCGTATTGCGGCAAAAGGCACAAATGTGGTTTGAAAGCAGCTCACAAACGTATCACGTTCGCTTTGCTTTCAAACTCAGAACGGGAGCTCGTCGTCGTCCGCGATCTCCTCGAATTTGGGAGCTGCGGCAGCACCTGTGCTGTATGCGGGAGTCTGAGCTTCTCCGAAGTTTGCGTAGCCCTCGGGAACGTACGATGCGGGAGCGTGCTGGACTGATGCCGGGCTTTCGCTCTTTGCGTCAACGAACATTGCCTCATCGGCTACGACTTCCGTTGCAAATCTCTTGTTGCCGTTCTGGTCGGTCCAGTTTCTTGTCTGGATTGAGCCGACGATGCAGATGGAGCTTGCTTTGCGGAAATAACGGCTGACGAATTCGGCGGTCTGTCTCCAAGCGGTCACGTTGATGAAATCTGCCTGAGGCTCTTCGCCGTTCTTAGCGCCGAATCTTCTGTTTACGGCGATCGTGAATGAGGTTACGGAAATACCTGACGGAGTCGTCTTGAGCTCCGGGTCAGCGGTAAGTCTGCCGCCGAGAATAACCTTATTGAAATTGAAGTTTGCCATAAACTGTCCCCCCGAGGATTATTTCTCGTGACGAACAACGATGGATCTGATGATGCCGTCAGTGATGTTGAAAACTCTTTCGAGCTCGGACGGGAAATCAGAAGCACTGTTGAAGTTTACGAGAACATAGTAGCCCTCAGTCTTGTAGTCGATCGGGTAAGCGAGTCTTCTCATACCCCATTCGGCTACTTCACCGAGCTCGCCGTTGTCCGAGATAAGCTTTGTGAACTTCTCGATGAGAGCCTTGATGCCTTCCTCGGAGAGCTCAGGTGAAATCACAAAAAGTGTTTCATAAGAGTTCATGATGTTTTCCATATTTTTTACCTCCCTATGGACTTCAGACCGCCAATAAAGATTTTTGACGGTTACCCGCCACTTCAGTTTCACCCGAAAATATCGGGCTCCACACACAATAAACCCGCCGAGTTTCTTCGGAAGGTTGACCATATTCTATCATATCCACGCAGATCTAAGCAGT
>JAKSPW010000062.1 GCA_024404435.1 Clostridia bacterium
GAGATACGGCTCGTACACGTCCTCGATCGTGGCTGCCTCCTCGCCGATCGTCGCGGCGAGCGTTTCAAGTCCGACCGGACCTCCGTCGTAGAACTCGATGATCGTGCGGAGCATCCGTCTGTCCGTGTTGTCAAGTCCGAGCTCGTCGATCTCCAGCGTGTCGAGCGCCATTCGCGCGATCTCGCACGTGATCTTGCCGTCGCCCTTGACCTGCGCGAAGTCGCGCACGCGCTTCAAGAGTCTGTTCGCGATTCGCGGCGTGCCGCGCGAGCGGGACGCGATCTCGAGCGCGCCCTCTTCGTCGATCGGCACGTCGAGGATTCCGGCACTTCTCTTGACGATGAGAGCAAGCTCTTCGGGAGTATAAAGCTCAAGCCTCAGAAGAACTCCGAAACGGTCGCGGAGAGGCGTCGTGAGCTGACCCGCGCGGGTCGTTGCGCCGATGAGAGTGAACTTTGCGAGCGGGAGGCGAATGCTTCTCGCCGCGGGGCCTTTTCCGATGATTATATCGAGCTCATAGTCCTCCATCGCGGGATAGAGTATCTCCTCGACCGAGCGCGAGAGACGGTGGATCTCGTCGATGAACAGCACGTCGCCGTCCGCAAGGTTTGAAAGGAGCGCCGCAAGGTCGCCCTGCTTTTCGATCGCGGGGCCGGACGTGATGCGGATGTTCACGCCGAGCTCGGAGGCGATGATGCCCGAGAGCGTCGTCTTGCCGAGTCCCGGAGGACCGTAGAGCAGGACGTGGTCGAGCGTGTCACCGCGGAGCTTCACCGCGTCGATGTAGACCTTCAGTATTTCTTTTGCTTTTTCCTGACCGATGTACTCGTCGAGCGTTTGCGGCCTCAGCCCCGGTTCGCTTTCGGAGTCCTCGCCGGAGTATTCCGTCGAGAGGATGCGGTCCTCAAAATCAAATTCGTTAAAGTTATCCATATTCACCTCATGAGAGCTGCAAGCGAGTCTCTGATGACGTCTTCAAGCGGTTTCTTCATGTCGACGTTCTTCATCGCGGCGGCGATCTCCGAGCGCGAGTAACCGAGCACGGTGAGCGCGTCCGTCGCATCCTTCAGCTTCGTCTTGTCGACGGCGTCCGTCTTTACGGGTCTCACGGTGTCCGTGCCGGAAAGCGCGAAGTCCGGGAACGCCTTTTCAAACTTGTCCTTCAGCTCGAGCACGACTCTTGCGGCTGTCTTTCCGCCGACTCCAGGTGCGCGGGAGATCGACTTCGTGTCCTCGGAGGCGATGGCAAAGGCGAGCTTCTTCGGAGTGAACAGAGAGAGGATAGACATGGCGGCTTTGGGGCCGACGCCCGAAACGGAGATGAGGAGCTTGAACGCATCGAGCTCGTCCTTCGTCGCGAAGCCGAACAGCTCGACTCCGTCCTCCTTCACGGACATGTAGGTGTATACCTTCACCTTCACGTCGTCGACCACTTCTCCGTCGGGTGTGAAGACGGGAGTCGGCAGGGAGGTGAGAGTGTTGGCGGTGACTGTGAGTCTGTAACCGACGCCGCCGCATTCGACGACGATGGCCGACGACGTGACGTCGGACTCCGTCAGGATACCGTTGAGTGTGTAGATCATTCCTTATCCTCGCTTATTTCGTCACTTGTTTCTTCTTCGGCTGTTTTTTCGGCTGTTTCTTCGGCTGTATCTTCGGCTGTTTCTTCAGCCGTTTCTTCATCAAGTACGGGGATCTCAACGTCGGGCACGAATTCGGGGAAGGGCTCGACTGTCAGAGAATCGTCGAGCTTTGCGAGAGCCGCGCGCTTTCTGCGAATTCTTTTTATCAGCGCGTCGGCGATGCACACGAGCACGAACGCCGCGATTCCCGAGAGCGAGATCGCAAGTCCGTAAACGAAGCATCTCGGCATATATCTCATCGTGATCTCATGCGTTCCTCCGTCGAGGCGGAAGGCGATGAGCGCACCGAGAGCCTCGGTGTATTCGACGGGCTTTCCGTCGGAATAGACGTGCCAGCCTTCGTCGTACGGGATCGTCGTCATGACGAGACCGCCGCCCTCCGGAAGCGTGATGCCGCCCTCGATCCTGTCCTCGCTGAACGAGGTGATCTCAAGACCCGACGTTACGAGCTTGTCGGCAACGGCTGCGAAGGCGTCTTTGTCGAACGAGTAGAAGTAGTCGTCGTTGTTGAGAAGGTAGAATTTTTCTTCGCTGAGCGTGAACTCGACTCTGACCTCTTCTCCCGCCTCGAACGAGCCGAGCTCGACGGCGGCGTGGGTGTCGTTCGTGAAGTACGCGCCGAGCGTACGTCCGTTGACGATGAGGGTCGACTTCTTCGGCCACTTGGAAGCGATATACATGTAGATCGGATTCTCGTCGGGAGCGGTGAGGACGTACGTCACCTTAGCAAGCGTCTCGGACGAATCCTTTTCATATCCCGTGTGGTTGTCCTGCACTCCGAACTGACGCGCACCGGAGTATTCCTTGTTCGTGTAGACGATCTTGTTCCAGATCTTAAGATCGCTCTTGCCGGTCGATGCCGCCATGACCTCGTTCATCAGGGTGAACGGACTCTTTTCGAGCTCGTCTGCGGTGTCGATCTCCGCCATCGAGTCGTCGACTCCGAAGGCAAGCGGGAACGCGTACGGGTTGCGGAAGACCATAATGCCGTCTTCCGTCGTCGTCAGCAGGTCGTAGTACTCCGAAATATACGTCGGAACTGTGTTCTTGTTCTGATTGATGTAGATATACTTTATTCCGAAGAACGCGTCGGACGTGACCGTACCGCCGACATACTTGGACCAGTGCGATTTCGAGGTGAAGCCGAAATCGGACAGCAGGTTGATGACCTTTGCGTTCAGGGTCGAGGTGGAGTTGGAAAGTCCGTACAGACCGAGCGTGAAGTTGTCGTTCGGCTTTCTGTGAGCGATCTTTTCGGAACGATAGAAGCCGTCGTCATCGACTGTCTCTATCGCCGTCAGATACGGGTCGATGAAGGTCCTGTACGATTCTCTCGACGAGTAGATAACGTCGTCGCCGAGCGCGTCACAGTTCGCGAGCCCAGCGGCGAACAGCTCTCCGCAGACCACCATCGCGAGCGCGACGGCGGCGATGCCGGGCGAAGTTGCGGAGGCGTCTCTGTGCGTGAATGGAAGTATCGCGAGATAAAGCCCTATGATGCCGATGGATGCCCAGATGCCCGTAAAGGTCGGCAGGTTTGCCGTGCCGAGCTTCTGCAGCACGATGAGAAGGGCGATCGAAAAGACTCCGCTCGCAACGACCTTGCCGAATCCGAGCTCACCGATGCGAACGAAGACCTCGTATGCCATGACGAGAGCGACGAAAACGAACATGAATGCAAATCTTGCGTTCAGCCAGTTCGGTCTCTGGAAGCCGTGCCAGATAAGGTCTGCCGTCGACAGCTCGAAGCTGACGAAGAAGACTGCCATGAGGATGCCGGCACCGACCTTGCGGCGCTTTTTGATCCCCGGAGTGATGAAATACAGCGGCGCGAGGATCGTCATAAGCATGCCTGCGAACAGGAACGGCGAGCCCTCGGGACGGACCGTGTCGTAGGAGCCGAAATAGAATTTTGAGACGAGATCTGTTATGTCAAAGAGCTGCTTCGGCTTGAAATCCGGAGTCGAAAACTCGAGTTTTCCGAAGCTGAGCGAATAGTATGCCGTGAGTATCACGACGGCGGCGATCGCCACGCCGATCAGGGAGAAGAAGATCATCCTGAGAAGCGTTCTGAGGAAGTGGAGCCTCTCGCCGCGCGGATTTCTCTCTTCCTTTGTGAGCGAGCAGTATCTGACGAAGAAGTAGATCGCCGTGAAGATGCAGGTCATGTAGCCGATGTAGAAGTTCGAGAAGACCGCGAGAGCAAGGAAAATGACGAAAGTCTTGTATTTACCGTATTTTATGATCCTCTCAACGCCGAGCATGATGAGCGGCAGGCAGATGAGGTTGTCGATCCACATGTGGTTGTGCTGCATCACGACTGCGAAGGCGGAAAGCGCGTACATGCTCGAGAAGATGATGTTCGCGACGGGACGCCTCTTTTCTCTCGTTCCGTGCAGGAAAATGCCGAACGTGAGTCCGCAGCAGCCCGTCTTCAGAACGAAGATGGTGAGAAGAGCCTCGGTGATGTAAGCCTTCGGGAAGAGAGCCGTGATGAGGTTGAACGGGCTCGCGAGATAGTACGCGAAGATGCCCATGAACTCACCGCCGAGCGCTCTGCCGAACGAGTAAAGCAGACTGCCGTTACCGAGGATTATGTCTCTGAGGTGCTCCGTGAAGTAGACGTACTGCGCATTCAGATCGAGCACGAGCACGGAGCCGTTCGAGATCGGGAATACGCCGAGCGCGACGTAGATGAGAAGCATGACGACGGCGGGCGCGAGGAAGCAGAAGCCGAGATACTTCTTTCCGTACAGACGGCTTTTCTTCTTTTCTTCATTTACAAAATTCAGACGGCGCGGAGCACGGACTTCGGTACTCTCCGCCTCGTCTCCGACAAATCCAATTGTTTCGTTATCCATTTGAGTTCTCCTTAGGAATGATCTTCTTTATCGCTTTTTCAAGTTTTTCACGCGGGAGCGTCAAGTCTCTTCCGCATCCCGTGCAGATTATGCGTATGTCTGAGCCGGTCCTGACCGTCTCGAAGCGGGAGCTGCCGCACGGATGAGGCTTCTTCAGCTCGAGCACGTCTCCGACCGAGATCTTGGGTATTACCATCTGCGGCATCCTTTCTTTTGAAAGTCAAAACTATACCAAATACAATTATATCATAGATTTGAAAATCTGTAAACAAAAAACTGCACATTTGTTCACCTTTGCGGAAGAAAATGGAGCAGTTTTTTCGTTATTTTGTTTACTTACGGGCGGTGTTGTGATATAATTATAATAGATAACTTTGCGAATGGCAAAATATATCACATAATGGAGAAATACGAATGATCAAACTTGAAAGATGGTCCGTCATGAACTTCGATAACGCGCTCAGAGGCGCGAGAAATCCGCTGAACAGCTGGTCGAAGAGCGACAGCACTTATGACGAAAACGGAAAGTTCATTCCGGGGGAAGTCGACCTCGATCTCGGACGCAGACTCGTCGCATCGGGACCCGACCACAGAAAATTCATCCGTCAGATCTTTGTTTCCGTTGACATCACCGCTCCGCTCTATTGGTGGAAGGAATACGACACCTATAAGGTCGGCACCGTTGCCAACTCGTGCAGCACGATGCACAAGATCCATTCAAAACCGTTCGAGAGAGACGATTTCAGCCACGACAGAATGTCGGAGAACGCGCTTTCCTGCCTCGACACAGTTATCGCGTGCCTCGAGGAGACGAGACTGAAGTACGTCGAGACGAAGGAGAAGGCTTACTGGGACGATCTCATCCAGCTGCTCCCGTCGAGCTACAATCAGATGCGCACCTGCACGCTGAACTACGAAAATCTCATCAACATCTATAACGCGAGATGCAATCACAAGCTTGCCGAATGGCACGTTGTCTGCGATTGGATCAGAAGTCTGCCGTACGCCGATTATTTCATCGTTCCGGCACTCAAAGAGTGGGCGAAATGAAGAAGGAAACGTATACGGCTGAAGAGCGCACGAGGATCGGGCGGAACGCCGGGATCGTCGGCATATGCGTCAACGTCCTTCTCTTTGCGATGAAGGTGACGGTCGGACTCATTTCCGGCTCGGTCTCCGTCATAGCGGACGCGGTCAACAACCTGACCGACGCAGGCTCTTCGATCATCGTCATGGTCGGCTACATCCTCTCCGGAAAGCCCGCCGACAGAAAGCATCCCTACGGATACGCGAGGATCGAGTACCTCTGCACTCTGTTCATTTCGGTCATCATCACCGTGCTCGGTATCGAGCTTCTCAAAAGCTCGACAGAGGGAATAATCTCCCCGAAGGGCGCCGAGTATTCGACGGTGTCCATCGTGATCATCGGCGTATCGATCGCGTTCAAGCTTTTCCTTGCACTGTTCTACCGCAAGGTCGGGACGGATATCGGCTCCGACTCGCTTAAGGCGTCCGCCGTCGACAGCGTGGGCGACGTGATCGCAACGAGTGCCGTCATCGTCGGAATGCTGCTGACTCCCATTACGGGACCGCTGACCGACGGCATCCTCGGATGCGCCATCGCGGTTTACATCCTCATAATGGGCATAAAGCTCATAAAAGAAGCGTCCGACACGCTCCTCGGCACCGCGCCCGATCCGGAGCTGGTGAAGACTGTCGTCTCGAAGCTCAAGGGATATGAAGGTGTCATGGGTATCCACGACCTTATGATGCACAATTACGGAGAGGGAAGATTCTTCGCCTCCGTCCACGTCGAGGTCGACTCAGATGAGGACGTGATGCTGAGCCACGACAGAATGGACAATATCGAAGTCGACTTCATGCGCGACCTCGGTATCCGGCTCGTGGTACACATGGATCCCATCCAGCTTCACGACGAAAGAGTGGTCACGGCGAGAGCCGAAGTCCGCGAGATCGTCGACAAAGTCTCCTCCGAGATCGGCTCGCCCGTTTCGATGCACGACTTCAGGATGGTCTTCGGAGTCACGCACACGAACGTGATCTTCGACGTCGTCGTCTCGCACGAGTTCCCGGTAAGCGAAGACGAGCTCGCGGAGCGGCTTAAGAACGAAATAAAAAAACTCGACGGAACGTACAACAGCGTCATCACCGTCGACAGAGACTATACGTCAACAATTCACATAAGCGAGGGCTGAAAAATGTATTTTACTAAGTTCACAGAAAAACCGTTCGAGATCTTCGGACTTGAAGTCATCGACAAAGAAAACGACAAATATTACCGCCTGCCCGACGACGAGGTGACGAAGGTCAGCTCCGGCGTACATTGCAGAGCATGGACCTGCGGCGGCGGACGTATCCGCTTCAGAACGAACTCGAAGGAGATCGCCGTCCGCGTGGAGCTCTACGAAAACAGCGTCGACCCGCTGATACCGCTCCCCGGCTCCGCGGGAGTGGACGTGATCTACGGCTCGGGCGTAAAATGCAATTACCTCAGCTGCGTCTCCCCCGGAGATTACGAGACGACGAAGTTCGAGGAGCGCTTCACTTATCCGGGTGACGAGAGCATGAACGTCACGATCGACATGCCCCGCAACTCGAGCGTCAAAATGATAGAGATCGGCGTCGACGACGGAGCGTCCCTGCTCCCGCCTATTCCGTATTCATACGAGGGAAAGATCTGCTACTACGGCTCGTCCATCACCGAGGGCGGATGCGTGACGCATCCCGGCAACGCGTATACCTCGATCCTTTCCCGCTGGCTCGATATCGACCACGTGAACTACGGCTTCTCCGGCTCCGCCAGAGGCGAGCTCGCGATGGCGGACCTCATCGGCAAGCGCGATTTCAGAGTGATCGTCATTGACTACGACCACAACGCGCCGGACACGGAATTCCTCAGAAACACTCACGAGCCGTTCTTCAAGCGCATCAGAGAGTGGCATCCCGAGACGCCCATCGTCATCATGAGCCGTCCGAGCTTCGACTCGAATATCGAAGAGTCGGTCGAGCACCGCGAGGTCATCAGACAGACGTATCTCAACGCGGGCGCGGCGGGCGACAAGAACGTATATTTCATCGACGGCGAGATGGTGTTCGGCGAGCTCGGCAGAGAGTGCTGCCGCGTCGA
>JAKSPW010000063.1 GCA_024404435.1 Clostridia bacterium
GAGCAGCAAGTACACGTACGACGCCGGAAGGCGCGTACCGCCGGTCTCGCAGGCAAAATAATTCTCTCTGTCGAGAACAAGGCAGTATTTACGGGACTTTTCCGGAGATATGTACGCTTTTCCGACGTCGCCGTTCCCTGCTCCCGCGAGGCATCTGCACGTCGCGATCAGCCCTTTTATATCGGGAAATCCGTATACTATGTATTCTGCCGACGGTTTATCGGTATTTGCAGAAAACGGATTAGTCGTTTGTCTTTTTCTTCCGTGCCTCGTTTCGGTTTTTTTGTCGTCTTCGAGCTTTGTCACGAACATTTCGCACCCGCCGTGCTTCTCCGGATAGTACTGAACGAAGACTCTGTCGCCGACCGCGTCGAACCCGCATCTGTCGCGAGCTTCCCTCATGAGGCTGCGGAAGCCGGCTTTTCCCGAAATATCCGAACACGGCCCGCCGTCGAGCTCGAGCTTTTTCATGTCTTCAGCCGACAGCATGATCTTGAGCTTCGTCGGGCTGATCATTATGAGTTCCATTTCACATACCTTTCGATTTGAGTTCCGCGTTTCCCGCTTACTATATTATAATCATCGGACGTCGAAAAGGTAACCCCGAACTTTCAGGCAGCTCTGTCGGAAAAAGGAAAAAGAAAAGGATATCGACAAGCGATATCCTATTTTCTCATTTTCAGGAACCGAAAGATTATTTGAACTTGCGCTTTCTTGCTGCTTCAGCCTTCTTCTTTCTTCTGACACTCGGCTTCTCGTAGCATTCTCTCTTGCGAAGCTCGGCCTGGATTCCCGAACGCTGGCACTGTCTCTTAAAACGACGAAGTGCGCTGTCAAGTGACTCGTTCTCTTTTACTCTAACTTCTGCCATCAGTAATTCCCTCCCTTCGCTTCAGACAACAAACGTAATAAAACTATTACCTGAATATTATATCTCAAATATTTCCGTTTGTCAATATGTTTTTGATTATTTTGCAACTATATTTACGATCCTGCCGGGGACGTAGATCTCCTTGACGATGCTCTTTCCGGCAAGTGCTTCGGCGACCTTGTCGCACGCCTTTGCGGCAGCGATGGCACTCGGAGCGTCCGCGCCTGCGGGGATCTTCACCGTTGCTTTCAGCTTGCCGCAGATCTGTACTGCGATCTCGATCTCGCTGTCAACGGTCTTTGCTTCGTCGTAAGCCGGCCACTCTGCAAGGGATGCAAAGCCTTTTCCGCCGAGAGTAGCCCACATTTCCTCACAGAGGTGAGGAGCGAACGGGCAGAGGATCTTCACGAAGGCCGTAAGCTCGTCCTTCGTGATCGAGCCCTTCTCGTAGATCTTGTTGACGAGAGTCATCATGGCGGCGATCGCCGTGTTGAACTTCATCTCCTCGATATCGGAAGTGACCTTCTTTATAGTCTTGTGGAGCAGAGAGTTGACCTCGGGCGTTTCGCTGCCGGGCGCGATCATATCGGTGAGGGCAGCCACTCTTTCGAGGAAGCGTTTGCAGCCCTTGACTCCGTTTTCGCTCCACGGTGCAGCTGCGCCGTAGTCACCCATGAAGAGGATATAGACTCTGAGGACGTCTGCGCCGTATTCGTCGACGACGTCGTTCGGGTCGACGACGTTGCCCTTCGACTTACTCATCTTCTCGCCGTCGGGACCGAGGATGAGGCCCTGTGCAGTTCTCTTTGCATACGGTTCTTCCGTCGGAACGGCTCCGATGTCGTAGAGGAAGCGATGCCAGAAGCGGCTGTAAATGAGGTGGCGCGTGACGTGCTCCATGCCGCCGTTGTACCAGTCGACCGGCAGCCAGTATTTCAGCTTGTCGGGATCGGCGAACGTGTCGGTATTCGTCGGGTCGATATATCTGAGGAAGTACCACGACGAGCCTGCCCACTGAGGCATCGTGTCTGTCTCTCTCTTTGCGTCGCCGCCGCAGTGCGGGCACTTGCAGTTCACGAACTCGTCGATCTTGGCAAGCGGGCTTTCGCCGCCCTCGCCGGGCTCGAAGTTGTCGATCTTCGGCAGCCTCAGCGGAAGCTCCTCGTACGGAAGCGGTACCATGCCGCACTTCGGGCAGTGAACGATCGGGATCGGTTCGCCCCAGTATCTCTGGCGGTTGAAAGCCCAGTCCTTCATCTTGTACTGAACGCCTGCCTTACCGACGCCCTTTTCGGTGAGGAATTCGATCATGCGGTCGATCGAGTCCTTCTTGTTGTCATAGCCGTTGAGGAATTCGGAGTTGACCATCTCGCCGTCGCCGGTGTATGCGCCCTCTTCGATGTTTCCGCCCTTGATGACCTCGATGATGTCGATGCCGAACTTCTTGGCGAAGTCGTAGTCTCTTTCGTCGTGCGCGGGAACTGCCATGATGGCACCCGTGCCGTAGCCCATCATTACGTAGTCGGAGATGTAGATCGGGATCTCCTTGCCGGAAACGGGGTTGATACCGGCGAGTCCTTCGATTTTCACGCCCGTCTTGTCCTTGACGAGGTTCGTGCGTTCGAATTCGGTCTTCTTGGCGCAGATATCGCGGTATTCTTCGACCTTGTCGAAGTTCGTGATCTTGTCCTTATACTTGTCGAGCATCGGATGCTCCGGAGCCATTACCATGAAGGTAACGCCGAAGAGCGTGTCGGGACGCGTCGTGTATATCGTGAGCTTTTCGTCGGCACCCTTAACGGAGAAGTCGACGAAAGCGCCTCTCGATTTGCCGATCCAGTTGACCTGCTGGAGCTTTACGTTCGGCAGATAATCGACCTTTTCAAGGCCTTCGAGGAGCTTGTCGGCATACTCCGTGATGCGGAGATACCAGACGTCCTTCGACTTCTGGACGATGTCGCTGTGGCAGATGTCGCACTTGCCGCCCTGCGAGTCCTCGTTCGAGAGGACGACCTTGCAGCTCGGGCAGTAGTTGACGAGCGTCTTGTCGCGGAAGACGAGCCCGTTTTCAAACATCTTGAGGAAGATCCACTGCGTCCATTTATAGTAGTTCTCATCGGTCGTGTCAACGGTCCTCGTCCAGTCGAACGAGAAGCCGACTCTCTTCATCTGAGAAGTGAACTTCGCGATGTTCATGTCGGTGACTTTTCTCGGGTGGATGCCGGTCTTGATCGCATAGTTCTCGGTCGGGAGTCCGAACGCGTCGAAGCCGAGCGGGAACAGCACGTTATAGCCCTGCATGCGTCTCTTGCGGGAGATGACTTCAAGTCCCGAATACGCCTTGACGTGGCCGACGTGCATTCCGGCACCGGACGGGTACGGGAACTCGACGAGAGCGTAAAATTTCTTCTTTGTCGTGTCGTCGGAAGCGTGGAAGATTCCTGCGTCCTCCCACTTTTCCTGCCACTTTTTTTCAATGCTTCTGTAATCGTATTTCATATTGAGTAAGGCTTCTTTCCTTAAAAATTCAGTCTGTGACTATGCTGTCCGGATCGACCTCGGTCGTGCCGTCATACAGCTTTTCGAGCTTGTAGAATTCTCTTGCCTGCGCGTTGAACACGTGAAGGATGACGCATCCGTAATCCTTGAGCACCCAGACGCCCGATTCATAGCCCTCCGTTCTGAGGCAGGGGATGCCGAGCTTTTCAAGCTCAAAATCCGCCTCGTCGGCGAGAGCCTTCACCTGCGTGCGGGACGTACCCGTGCAGACGACGAAGTAGTCGGTGATTATCGTCTGATCTTCGACGTGCAGGAGCTTAATATCCGACGCTTTTTTGGAGTCTACCGCGGAAACGACTGCTTCCGCTATCTGTTTCGAAGTTAATTCTTCCATTTTTTCGTCCTTTTTTTAATTACTGAACGGTATAACTATCTCGCTTCCCGCGCTCTGTCCGTTATACACGTTCGAGTCGTATACGTTGTCCGCGGACGAGCGGTACACGCTGTCTATCCCGAAGCTTTCGGGATCGTCGAACAGAAGTCCTCTGTCGAACATTCCGTCGACCACCTGCGTGTCGTAAGTGTTGAAATACCTGTTTATCGCGTTTATCGTGCCCTCTTTGTTGAGGACGTAGTTCTGCATGGAATCATCCATGTTGCCGGGCAGAGTCAGCATGTTCATGCCGGAGATATCGCAGTTCAGGAGGCACTTGGCATAGAACACGATGTCGGAGGTCGACATGTCCGTCTCGACGTTCTTCGAGATCTCGTCCGCGAGATCGTCGACGACCGAGAGACTGATGCTCGACTTGACCTTGTCGAACAGCGCCGTGAGGAAGAGCTTTTGCGCGTTGACGCGTCCGAGGTCGCCCTGAAGATACTTGTCGCGGAAGCGGACGAACTTCTCCGCTTCTTCTCCGTTCAGCTTCTGATATCCGGCAGGAATGTCGATATAGAGATTCTGATCGGGCGCGTTGTAAACGAGATGCTCGGGAACGTTGATCTCGACTCCGCCGACCGCGTCGACGATGCCTCTGAAGCCGTCGAGATCCATGAAGACCGTATTGTGGATCTTCACGCAGAGTGCTTCGTCAAGGGCCTCTGAGACCTCGAGCGCCGCATCCAGATAATCGTCGTCGTCCCAGCCGTCAAGGCGGGAGGACAGCAGCTCGTTGAATTTGTTGGTGTAAAGATCGCCCGACACGAAGGTGTCACGCGGGATCTGCATCACGCTTACCGATTTGGTATTGTTGTTGACGTTGACGAGCATGCAGACGTCCGTCAGTCCCGCGGCGCGGTCCATGCCGAGAATGAGCACGTTGTACGAGCCCTCAACGGGATCGCGCTCGACCACCGTTGTGACTCCGTTCTCGACGATATAGTCGCGGCGGACGCCTCCGGTGCTCGGCTTATAAAGCAGGAAATAGGTGATGACCGACAGCAGCGCCGTATAGAGGATAACGATAACGGCAAACAGTACCTTCTGACCGGCACTCGCTTTCCGCTTCGTTTTCTTCCTTTTCGGCGGCTCGTCGTCGTAATAATCGTAGTATCCGTTCATTTTTTTGGTTTTTTACGTTATCCTCGGGGAATAATGTCGTTTGTGCTGATATCCTCGCCGTTGTATACGTTGTTGTCCCAGACCTGATCGGCGGGCAGGTAATACGTGTAGTCGATTCCGCCGTCATACGAGCAGCTGAATTGCTTTCTCGGGTCGAACATGCCGTCTGTGATCTCTTTGTCGAAGACGTTGTAGCACGTGTTGACAACGTCCCTGACTGCCGCGCGGTTCATGACGAAGTAGCCGCCCGCGAGGTTGCCGGGCATGGTCATCATATTGATCGTGGACAGGTCGCACTGCAGCACGCTCTTTGCGAAGAACAGTACCTCCGCCGTCGACATGTCGGTGTCGATGTTCTTGATGATCTCTTCGCAGAGGTCGTCAAGTATGTCGACGTTGGAAAGCGAAATGCTGCTCTTGGCCTTTGCGAAAAGAGCCGTCATGAACTGCTTCTGAGTGTTCTGTCTGCCGAGGTCTGCGGTCGCATAGCCTTTGCGGTAACGCACCAGACCCTCTGCCTGGGCACCGTTAAGGACCTGATGTCCGGCGGGAATGGCGATATAAAGGTTCTGTTCCGGGTCGTCATAGTACATGTTGATCGGGATGTCCATCTCGACTCCGCCGAGGAGGTCGACGATGTTTATAAATCCGTCGAGATCCATGATCGCCGAGTAGTCGATGCGGATTCCGAGGCTCTCCTCGAGCAGATCGGCAACGGCGTAGAGAGCCTTGTCATAAGCTTCTTCCGACTCCGTGCCCATGTTCAGGAACTGATAGTAGTAGCTCGAGAACGTGGCGTTGATCTTGTTAGTCAGGATGTAGACCTCGTCCGTGTTGTCGATCCACGTGTCACGCGGGATCTGCATGACGGTGATCGAGTTCGAACGGTTGTCGATGTTGACGAGCATGAACACGTCGGTGAGCATCGCCGCTCTGTCGTGACCGAGAAGCAGGATGTTATATGTGCCCTCCTGACGCTCGTGAACGACTTCCTTTTCGACGACCTGACCATTGGAATCAATATACGTCTCGATAATGATCTTCGAGGTGGTATCGACCTTCGGTCGGTAGAAAACGAACACGGAGACCGCCGCCAGCACGAGAACATACAGTGCGAGAAGAACGATGATGGCGACCTTCTGCTTTACGGACAGTTTGCCCCTTTTGTTCTTCTTTTTCTTATTCTTTTTTTCATGAGTTTCAGGTGCTTGGAGCTCCTCGCTCATGATCTCGTCTTCGTTTATGTTTTTTTCTTTTGGCATCGTGCCGACTCCTTTGCCGTCCCGGCAGTTGTCCGCCCGGGGCATCAGCCCGCCGTACGGCGGATGAAATAGTTCCTCGCTCCGACCGTATCGGGGTCTATCGGAGCGTTTTCACCTATAAGCTCTCCTATCGTGTTGTCGAACGAGCGGATCATCGTGCGGAATAAAAGTTCGGTTTTGTCTTCACCGTTTTCAATTCCGCGTCTGAAATAATCGCGCAGTGCGACACATTCGGGAAAGGTCCTCGTTTCTTCGATATAATCCGCAAGATACACTATCGACTCGAAAAGGTCCATGCCTTCCCTGCCCGTCGTGTGCCATCTGACACCGCGGACCACCTCGTCGGTCGCGTACCCGGGAAAATCGCGTTTTATGAGCTCTGCCGCCGTTTTTGCGTGAAAAACCTTCGGCGAGAGCATATCGTAATTACTGTTAATTATACCAAATTCCGAGCAATATTGCAACTGTTTTTCAAAATCGCACTTTTTTGTGACGTCGTGGAGAAGTGCCGAAACGCGCAGCTCCGCGATTTTTTCGGGCAGATAAATGCTCCCGAGATACGCCGCTTCCTTCTCGACGGCGAGAGTGTGAGAATATCTCTTTTCCGTCAGATAAGGCTTTACTTTTTCTCTCAGAGTTAAAATATCAGATTCACTGAACATCGTTTTTTCTCCCGTACAGTCCGTACTTCACGATGATGTCCTCCACCGCCTTCGGCGTGTACGCGGAGATATCCTCGCCGCGCGAGACTCTTTCCCTTACCTCGGTCGATGACATCGGGCATGGTTCCGACTTCAGCATTATCACTTTCGTGCCGTACTTTTTTCTGTACTCTTTCGCTTTTGCCGCAAGCCCGGGATCGGCTTTACCGTAGCGGCGCATCAGAACGATACGCGCAAGGCGGAGTATGTCTTCTCCCCGTCTCCAGCTCTCGAGAGTCAGGAACATATCGTCTCCGCAGAGAAGATAAATGACGTCTCCGTTTTCCGTCAGATGCTCAAGAGTGTCGATCGTGTAGCTGACACCCTGTTTTTCGATCTCATAGTCGGAGACCGTGACCTTCGGCATATCACCGAACGCGGCACGGCACATTTCAAGCCTTATTTTCGGATCGTCACCCGCGTCTATTCTCTTGTGAGGAGGGACGTTGTCGGGCATGACGTAAAGCTCGTCGAGCTTCACGCCCGAGAGGAAGTTCTCTGCCGCGCGGATGTGTCCGAAGTGAGGCGGCGAAAAAGTGCCGCCGTAAAGACCGATCTTTTTCTTTTTCATTTTACCGTAGGCGAGATCTTTCTGTTTTCTTCCTTCGACGAGACGCGGTAAAGCACGAACTTTCTGCCGATAGCGGCAACGGATTCGGCGCCGATCCTTTCTGCGATCTCGTCGGCTGCTTCTCTCGCGGTCATTCCCGCGGTCTCAAGCACGCTCACTTCTATAAGCTCT
>JAKSPW010000064.1 GCA_024404435.1 Clostridia bacterium
TTTGAGTTTTCCATTTTATCTTGATGTATTCTTTCTGAATGTCATGTAGTCTTCGAGTATGAGCCTTGCCGACAGCTCGTCGACGTGGTCGCGGTGGCGCCTTCCGTCGACGCCGGAGTCGTGCAGGAATCTGTGTGCCGAGACGGTGGTGAGTCTTTCGTCGTAGAGCACCGTCTCGATGCCGGTCTCCGCCTTCAGCGCCTCGGCAAAATCGCGGCACTTTTCGCTCCGCGGTCCTTCGCTGCCGTTCATGTTGAGGGGATTTCCGACGACGATCAGCTCCGCCGATATTTCCTTTGCTTTGGCGGCGGCACCCGCGAGAGCTTTTTTGAAGCCTCCCGTGACGCAGCCTTCTCCGTGCGCCATCATCTCGAGCTTGTCGCACGCGGCGAGCCCCGTGCGCACGTCGCCGAAATCAATTCCGAGTATTACCATTATTCTGCGGCACTTTCTTTTTCTTCTGCGGCGCGGCGGTATTCGAGCACCTCCGCGAGCGTCGGGATCGACGTGGACGCACCCGCGCGCGTGACGGAAATGGAAGCGGCGACGTTTGCCATTCTGATCGCGGAATGGATGTTGCCGTTCTGAACGTACGAATAGGTCATGACTGCCGTGAACACGTCGCCTGCGGCGGTCGTGTCAACGGGCACGACGTTTTCAGCCGGATATACGAAGTATTCGGAGCCGTCGAACATGAACGCGCCCTTCTCGCCCATCTTGATGACGATGTATTTCGCGTTCACCATGTTTCTGAGTCTGATCGCCGCCTTGAGCGCCGATTCTTCGTTGGACGGAGTGATGCCCGTGAAGGCACGGCATTCGGTTTCGTTCGGGGAGAAGATCTCGACCTCGCCGAGCTTTTTCAGCGGGAAGTCGAATCTTGCGGGAGCGGCGTCGATGAATACGGGCACACCGCGCTCCGCTGCGAGTCTGCACGCCTCGATCACCGCCTCGTCGGCGATCTCGAACTGGAGGTAGACCGCGTCGGGGTAGCAGGTGAATGCGTCCTCAAGGTCCTCGGCGCGCATGTTTCCGTTTGCACCGGGGAATACGATTATTCTGTTCTTGCCGGTCTTTTCAACGAGAATGGAGGCGAGCCCCGTCGGATTCTCACTGTCCTCTATCATGAACCTCGTGTCGATGCCCTCGGCCTTGTAAAGGTTCTTGAGCTTCGCACCGTTGGCGTCCGCGCCGACCTTGCAGCAGAAGACGCAGTCAGCACCGAAGCGCGCAAAAGTGACCGCGCTGTTCGCACCCTTTCCTCCGGGAACGTACGAATACGTGCCGTCGTTTTCGACGACGGTCTCTCCCGAGTACGGTACTCTGTCGATCTTCTGAACGAGATCGATGTTGGCACTGCTGATGACGAGAATGGTTTTTTTCACTAAGTCCACCATACCTTTCTGACAAGCATACTATGACATATTACTCCGATTTTACGTATTATAACATAATACCGCGGAAAAATCAAGAAGGAACAAAAAAGCACTTGCTTTCGCAAGTGCTTGTGTTGGCATCTACCTATCTTCCCGGCACGTCGCCATGCAAGTATTGTCGGCACGACAGAGCTTAACTTCTGTGTTCGGAATGGGAACAGGTGGACCCTCTGCGTCAATAACACCAACTGCTCGGTCGATCTCTCTCCTGAGCGCCTTATTATTTTACTATAACCCGCATCTTTTGTCAAGTCGGGATTTTGCACAATAATTCCGCGCCGTGCTGTCCGTGATATGTATATTCTGACAGACTGCTCAATATACGGGAAAGAAGCGGGCATATATAGTTTTTTTCACAAAAAATTCACACGGAATTTCCGTAATTTTTAGTTTTTCGATATTGCACGCATCCGCTTATTGTGGTATAATCTTCACGCTGTCCCGAAAACGGGCGGCAGATCGCAAAAAAACAGTCGTCGAAAGGAGGAGACATTCTGATGAAGTACGTTTGTATCATATGCGGATACACATATGATGAGGAAGAGGGCGATCCCGAAAACGGAATCGAGCCCGGAACCCTGTGGGAAGACCTGCCCGAAGATTTTTCGTGTCCCGAATGCGGAGTCAATAAAGAAGATTTCGAGAAAGACACTTTCTGATAGATAAACCACCCGACCGGCGGGTGGTTTTCTTTTTCAGAACATTTCCGTGATCTTTTCCTTCGGAACGTACCCGACGACTTTGCCGGCGGGCTTTCCGTCCTTAAAAAGGATGAGCGTCGGGATCGACTCGATCTCAAGCATCTGCGCGATCGCGGGAGAGACGTCGACGTCGACCTTGCCGACCTTCACGCGTCCCTCGTATTCACGGGCGATCTCTTCGACGGTCGGCGCGAGCATACGGCAGGGGCCGCACCACGTTGCGAAGAAGTCGACGAGAACGGGGATGGGAGAGGCGAGCACCTCGGACGCGAAATTCGATTCGTTGAAGACGTATTCCATGATTTCCTCCGATAAATCCGTTTGATAAATTATACCACTTTACGCCGCTTTTGACAAGAGCGGCATTCTTTTTTTCAAAAAAAGACAAAAGGTGCTGACGGAATACGACCTTTGTTTCGGGGCGTCTCTGCTATAATACTCTCTGACACAAAATACAAAGGGAGAGAGACGATGATGGCAAAAGCAAAGGAAGAAAAAAGGATCGGTTCGGTTTCCGGACTCGGAAGGGCTGCGGCGTATTTTCTGGCGGGAGCGCTGTTTGCGGGCGGAGAAGTTCTTCCCGCGGCGTACCCGCTCGGAGTTTCGCTCACCGCGGCGGCAGCGGACATGACTTCGGGAGCGGCGGCGGTGCTCGGGATCATTGTCGGCTCTCTCAGAGTGCCGCACGGCATAGTGATCGCGTCGGTCACGTCGGCGCTGTGTCTCGTGCGCCTTATAGCCGGACGGATAGCGCCACCTCCCGAAAACAGGGAAGCGCGCCCCACGCGGGACGGTGCCGCGGCGCGGGCGAGGAGATTCCTGCTCGAGGCGGCAGAATGCTCGTTCGCCGAATCGGTTTTCGTGAAAATGGCGATCTCGTCACTCGCTTCCCTTATCATCGGCGCGGTGATCTGCGCGGAGAATTCATACTCCGTTCCGTTCGTCGCGGGATGCGTCGTTTCGTCGCTCGTCTCTCCCGCCCTGACTTATCTGTACGGCAGAGCCTTCTCGCGCGGGCGCGACCTCCCGGGAGAGGCAGGCAGGATCGCGCTTGCGGCGTCCGCGGTGCTGTCTCTGTCGGGGCTGTTTTCCCATTTCGATCTTGCGGTGCCCGCCGCGTTTGCGCTCTCCGTGCTGATGACGCGCGAGCGCGGAGTCTTCATCGGCGTGATCTACGGCGTGGTCTGCGGCGCGGTGCTGACTCCCGAGCTCGCACCTCTGTACGCGATCGCGGCGATCGTCTCCGCACCGTTCTGGAAGATCTCTCAGGCGGCGGCGGTCACGGCAGCCGCGGCTGCGGGAGTATCGTGGGGGATCTACGTTTCGGGACTTTCGGTCATGAGCACCGTAACGCCCGAGCTGATAGTCGCAGCCGCGATCCTCGCGCCGCTCTGCTCCCTCGGACTTATAGGCAGACTGTCGCCCGTCTCCGCCGTGAGCGGCGCGGAGGCCGAGGAGGCAGTCTCTCTTGCCATGAGAGAAAGCGAGACCTCGCGCAGGATGAAGTCTCTCTCCGAGAGCTTTTCGGACATTTCCGGAGTGCTTTACAGAATGGCGGATCGCCTCACCGCTCCGGACACGGATGCGCTCTGCGAGCTTTGCGACAGATCGTTTGAAAACTATTGCGCGAAATGTGGGATGAGAAGCGCCTGCTTTGACAAAGAAGCGAAGGAAACGGCGGGCGTGCAGGCGAAAATGACCCTCGAGCTGAAAAAAGACGGAAGGGTCAGCGCCGCCGTGGTGCCGCCTCAGATGGCGCGACGGTGCTTCAATATGGGCGGGATAATCGACTCGATGAACGCGGGATACCGAAAGCTCGTCTCGGAGGCGAAGCTGTACGACAGAACGTCCGTCGTCGCCGCCGATTACGAGATAATGTCCGACGTGCTCCGCGAGTCGTCCGAGTACGACGCCGCCGATTTCGAGTGTGACAGGGAACTGACCTCCCGCCTGAGGGCGAAGCTCCGCGGGATGGATTTTTCGGCTGAGAGGACAGCCGTCTTCGGCGGCAGGATCAAGACCGTGCTCGCGCGCGGAGTGTCGGTCGGGGCGACGACCGCGGGAGCAGACGAGATCAGGCGCGGCTTCTCCGCCGCCTGCGGGATAGAGCTGTCGTCTCCCGAGTTCGAGATCGACGGCAGCTCCGTGAACATGAAGCTGCGTGCCTTGCCGAAGCTGTCCGTCAGATGCGGCAGGGCATCGGTCGCGATGTCGGAGCTGAAGCGCGGGGAGGTCCTAAAGGACAGCGACGCTGCCACACGCATCTTCGCCACGGGCGAAGACGCGCGTGGGATCGGCAAGACGTCGTCGGAGTCGTGCGGAGACGTGATCGACGCGTTTCTGACCGACGACGGCAGATTTTTCATGCTCATCTCCGACGGGATGGGCACGGGGAAGGAGGCCTCGCTCACGTCGGGAGTGTGCGCCGTTTTCCTCGAAAAGATGCTTAAGGCGGGCGCGTCGATGGACACGTCCCTCAAGATGCTCAATTCCATGATGCGTTCCCGCGAGGTCGAGTGCTCGGCGACGGTCGACCTGATGGAGCTCGACCTCATGAACGGCGGCACGAGATTCGTCAAAAGCGGAGCGGCGCCGTCGTTCGTCCTGCGCGGCGGGAGACTGTTCAGGCTTCAGTCGAAGACGGTGCCGATCGGGATCGTCAGAGCGCTCGACGCGGAAATGATAAAATTCGAGACGGAGCCGGGCGATGCGGTCGTCATGCTGTCGGACGGAGTGGTGCACAGCTTCGAGGACTGCCCGTGGCTGTACGACATGCTGTGTGACGAGAGGGAATGGGTGCCCGATCCGGAGAAGATGGCGAGGAAGATCGTCAGGCGTGCCGTAGAGAACGGCGCGGCGGACGACGTCACGGCAGGCGTCGTCACGGTCGAATGACCCGCCGCCTTTTGAAAAAGGCGGGCGAAAACTTTTGAGAATTGACTATGCGAAGCGGCTGACGGGACGAAAAACTTTTGAGAAGCGGCAAAACCATTTAACCAACGCCAAAAAAACTTTGTAAAAAAACTGTTGACATCGTCTTTCATTTCATATATAATATTAAATGCTCGCCGTAAGGCGGCAAATCACGGAAAGGCGGTAAGAGAATGAAAATCGACGTAACGGATATCCTGAGCGGCAGAGTCAACACTCTGAAGTTTGAATATTCCGACGACCCCGCTTCTTCTCCCGATATCGGCGAAATGCTCCCTCCGGGAACGAGCATCGGCGAGGGCGGAGTACACGTCAGCGGCACCGTGAACGATACGGGCGGCTATATGTCTCTTCGTGCCGATATCCATGTTGACTATATCGCAGAATGCGACAGATGCCTCGACGAGACACCGTTTACTCTCGACTTCACGCTTGCGCGCGTCATATCCGCCGCCGCTCCCCCCGAAGCAAGGGAGAGACTGATCACCGAGGACGAAGAGGAATGGGACGGAGTCACCGACGACCTTATCTACGTCGATAACGGAAACATTGACTTCACCTATGACCTTGCGGAGGCGATCTCACTCGAGATGCCGATGCGGCACCTGTGCTCCGAAGACTGCAGAGGGCTCTGCCCGATATGCGGAAAAAAGATCACGGACGAGCATCCGGGATGCGAAATTAAAAAAGAAATCGATCCGAGGCTCGCAATTTTGCAAAAACTACTTGAAAAAGACGAAAACATGTAGTATAATAGCAGTTGACATGATTAAAAAAGCTTAAAAAGTACTCAAGGGAGGTGTAATCATGGCAGTACCGAAGAGGAAAACTTCCAAAGCCCGCAGAGATAAGAGACGTTCCAACGTCTGGAAACTTGAAATGCCCGGCATGGTAAAGTGCTCTCATTGCGGTGAGTACATCCTTGCACACCGTGTGTGCCCCACATGCGGCTATTACAAGGGTAAGGACATTCTCAAACTCAACAAGGAAGAAGCATGAAGTATGGACCGTGGCATCAATGATGCGACGGTCTGTTGCTTTTTCGGGAAAGATCAAAAAGGGGTGGTCATTATGAAATATACACCGGACGGTGATGGGAGAAAGGCGGGGATCATCTCGGTCATCGCGGTCGTCCTCGCCCTCGTTTTGTATGCGTTCTCGCTGTCGGGTGCGGTAAGCCCGCTTCCGCTTCAGCTTGCGACGTTCGCTCTTTTCATCGCGGCGGCATACGTTCTCGTGAGATATCGCTTCACGACCGTGACGTATATCGTGAGGCCTCACAGTGAAAACGTCGACGGCTACGGCGAGAGCATATATTCTCTGCCCGCGTCGATGCTCGACTTTGCCGTCGTCAGGGCGCAGGGAAAGAGAGAAGGCGCGCTCGAGTGCCTTCTGTCGCTCGACCTGCTCACGGGCGTCGAAAAATTCACCGATCCCGAGACGGTGAGACAAAAACATAAGGGCGCAAAAATTTATTATTACACCGTTTCGATGAAAAAATCGGACTGCTCCGTGCTCGTCTTCGACGACGCGGGCGAGGTGAGCTGCCTCGTGATCGAAACGGACGAAAAAATGCGAAAATTTCTCGAAGACGTGTGCGCCGGAGATCCGGAGGTGGATATATGAAAAAGTTTATCAAATGGTTTTTTATCGTGATGCTTATCCTCGTGATAGGATTTCTCATTTTCCGCATCTTTTCTTACGAGGACAAGTCGGTCTTCGATGATTTCGAGGTGACGGAGGCCTCCCGCGGGGCGTATGAGGAAGGGCTGAACGTCCTGACGCTCGACCTTAAGGACAAGCACTCCGACAACGGATATTTCTGCGCTTACTCGATGTTCTACGTCGAGGAGACGGGAGAGCTGCAGGTGACGGTGCGCTACAACAAAAGCGCGGCGAAATATACGGACAGAGCGAGCACCGACGACCTTGATTTCAGGCTCATGGTGCGCAAGGAGGATGACTCCGACAAAAAAGACGGCCGCTACCGCGGAACGTATTACGCTCCCGTGTCGGTGGAAAAGAAGTCCCGCTACGGCATCTACGAGTACAGAAAGCTCGTCTTCGAGGGGCTTGACATGACGGCAGAGGAATTCGGTGGGAACAACGTCGTCGTCGTGATGACGGACAAATCGGCGTCCGACACCGATTACGCTCTCTTCTTTGACAGACAGTTCGTCCACTACGCCGGTCAGCCGACCGGCACCTACGATCTGTCGAAGTCGGACAGACAAGAACTTGAAAAATAAGCCTTAAGCCTTAAGCCTTAAGCCTTAAGCTTTTCTCTCTTCACTCTTCACTCAAAAAAGCACCCTTTCGGGTGCCTTCTTATTTAGATGATGTTTGCCCGCGATGCGGGCAAATGATGTTCTGCCTTCGGCACAATGATGCTTTGCGGCGCTGCCGCAATATGATGCGATGCGTTCCGCCTGAGTCATGCGCGCAGCGCGCATCATTCGCCGCAGGCGAACATCATTTGCGAAGCTGCATCATGTTCCGCCCGCG
>JAKSPW010000065.1 GCA_024404435.1 Clostridia bacterium
ATCGTACGCACGTCGTCGCGCCACGTCGGGCCCGTGCTCGTGCCGTCGCCGTTCACCTTGAAGTCAAGACTCGTGAGTATCTCTTCCATCTTCGCCTTGTCGATGTTGACTCCGAGGAAGGTGTTGATCCTGTCGGCGTCAAGCGGCATGACGTACGGGACCTTCTTCGTCGGGTAGACGTCGATGAGTCCGTCGACGACCTCGCCCGCGCCGAGGAGCTTCACGAGCTCGCACGCACGCTTCAGAGCGGGGATCGTGTTTTCGGGATCGAGTCCCTTTTCAAATCTCGACGAGGACTCGGTCCTCATGCCGAGAGCCTTTGCACTCTTTCTGACATTGCCGGGGTGGAACATCGCGGACTCAAAGACGACGGTAGACGTCGTATCCGAAATGCCGCTGTTCGCGCCGCCCATGACGCCTGCGAGAGCTACGGGCTTCTTCTCGTCGGCGATGACGAGCATATTCGAGGTGAGGTTGTGCTTGATGTTGTCGAGCGTGACGTATTCTTCGCCCTCATCGGCGCTTCTGACGACGATCTTCTTGCCGTCGAGGCAGACGTAGTCGAAGGCGTGCATCGGCTGACCGTATTCGAGCATGACGTAGTTCGTGATGTCGACGATGTTGTTGATCGGTCTGACGCCGGATGCGCGCAGCTTCATTCTGAGCCACAGCGGAGAGGGCGCGATCTTCACGTTCTTTACGACCTTAGCCGAGTAGCGGTAGCAGTGATCCGTGTTTTTTACGTCAACGGAGATGTAATTGGAAATATCGTCGCCGTCCTTTGCGTCTTCGCCGAAGGAGGGCTCGGGAACGTTCAGAGCCTTGCCGAACGTGACGGCACTCTCTCTTGCGAGTCCGATGACGGAGAGACAGTCGGGTCTGTTGGAGGTGATCTCGAATTCGACGGCCGTGTCGCGGAGCATGAGCGCGTCGCGGATGTCTTCGCCGATCTTCGCGTCTGCGAGTCCGCAGTCGTTCAGAATGAGGATCCCGTCCTCGATCGCGCCGGGCATATCGTGAGTCGTGAGTCCGAGCTCGCCGATCGAGCAGAGCATGCCTTCTGAGAGTTCTCCTCTCAGCTTGCCCGTCTTGATCTTTACGCCTCCGGGCAGGGAAGCACCGTCAAGTGCTGCCGGAACGACGGCACCCGCAAAGACGTTCGACGCGCCCGTGACGATCTGGATCGGTGCGCCGCGTCCCGCGTCGACCGAGCAGATGACGAGGTGATCGGAGTTCGAGTGCGGTTTCACGTCGAGGATCTTAGCGACGACAACGTTTTCTATGTCCTCTGCGAGCACTTCATATCCCTCGACCTTCGAGCCTGTGAGGGTAATGGCTTCGCAGAAATCTTTCATTGAGCAATCCGGTACTTCGGTGTAGTCGGAAAGCCATTTCATTGATAATACCATTTGTCTTCTCCTTTCTCAGAACTGGTGCAGGAATCTGACGTCGTTCTCGTACAGGTGGCGCATGTCGTCGATGTGGTATTTCAGCATGACGATACGCTCGACGCCGAGACCGAAAGCAAATCCGCTGTATTCTTCGGGATCGATGCCGCAGGAGCGGAGCACGTTCGGGTGTACCATGCCCGCGCCGAGTATCTCGATCCAGCCCTCGCCCTTGCACAGACGGCAGCCCTTGCCGCCGCAGGCGAAGCACGATACGTCGACCTCTGCCGACGGCTCGGTAAACGGGAAGTGATGAGGACGGAAGCGGATGCGCGTGTCCTCGCCGAACATCGTCTTTGCAAACGTCTCGAGCGTTCCCTTGAGGTCGCCCATCGTGACGCCTTTATCGACTACGAGTCCCTCTACCTGATGGAACAGTGGAGAGTGAGTCGCGTCGACGGCGTCGGAACGGTAAACGCGTCCGGGGGAGATGATCTTGATCGGCGGGCGCTTCTTCTCCATCGTTCTTACCTGAACGGGAGAGGTCTGCGAACGGAGCAGGATGTTGTCCGTGATGTAGAACGTGTCCTGCGTGTCGCGTGCGGGGTGATCCTCGGGGATGTTCAGAGCCTGGAAGTTGTAGTAGTCGAGCTCGACCTCGGGGCCTTCGGCGATCTCGTAGCCCATGCCGAGGAAGATCTCCTCGAGCTGACGCTGAACGAGGCTGATCGGGTGCATTTTGCCGACCTCGATCTTCGTTCCGGGAACGGTAACGTCGAGCTTTTCGCTCTTCAGCTTAGCTTCGAGAGCCTCGGCCGCAGCCGCGCCCTTTCTTGCTTCGAGCTTTGCTTCGATGTCGGCGCGGATCTCGTTTGCGAGAGCACCGATCACCGGTCTTTCCTCAGCGGAAAGCTGTCCCATTCCGCGAAGGACTGCGGTAAGCTCGCCTTTTTTGCCGAGGTATTTGATCCTCAGTGCCTCGAGATCGGCACCGGGCGCCTCAATGGCAAGCTCCGCTTCGTCGCGGATCTTCAGAAGTGTGTCTTTCATTGTATATCTGCCTTTCGTAAAAATTTCGTTTTTTCGGGTGCGGGAAAATAAAAATCCCCGTCCTCGCATAAAGCGGGACGGGGCAATAATACTCCGCGGTACCACCCGGATTTCGGCGTGAGCCAACACTCATTTCCGCTGTAACGGGCGGCCCCGTCTCCGCTTGTCACGGAGAAGCTCGGAAGGGAAAGGCAAATTGCCGCATACGTGACCGTCTTGCAGCCGGGGACAGTCTCTCTTTGACGTATGACGCGGCACCGCCGACTTCGTCATAGCTGTATATTATACGGATAGTATATCACTATTCCGTACGAAAATCAACAGAAAATCGGAAAAATATTACTTTTTGAAGAAATCTTCGTTTTTTGCCGAATAGGGATTCTTATTATCTCTGCGCGGAGTCGGAGTCGAGGCGCTTCTCGCGAAGAGAATGAGAAAATATCTGATAAGACAGACGGCGAACCACGCGCCGACGGCGATCCAGAACCACTTGATGTGCAGTCCGATAGTGAAGTGCAGGATGAGGAGAGCCCAGACCGGCAGGCTTACGAACAGACTGCCGATATTCCAGAAAAGAACGAACAGAAAAGTCAGCAGGTATTCGCCGAATTTCGTTTTCTTCATTTTTATGACCATGCCTTTCTTAGCATTTGAGAGGATTCTATGAATTTGCCGCCGCCTTTCGCGGCAAAAGGCACAAATGGGGTTTGAAAGCAGCTCACCTGCGACTCAGGTTCTCGCCGCTTTCAAACTTTTTACCTCCAGTCGAACGTTACCATTCCGTAAACGTAAATGAAAATCATGATAAGCGGTACGACGTACGTGAGATACGGGCGCATGAAACGCTTCATCTTCATACCTTTTCCGCAGTTGGCTTCCTCAAGGAAATTGTCAAATCCCCAGCCGTATCTTTTGTTCGTACAGAAGATGACGTAGATGAGCGAGCCGAGAGGCAGGAAATTGTACGAGACGAGGAAATCCCACACGTCGAGGACGAAGGAATCAGCGGCGAACGGGTGGAATCCAGACCACACATTGTATCCGAGAGCCGTCGTGAGTCCGAGCAGGAAAATGACGATCCCGCAGATGAGAGCGCCCTTCGGTCTGCTCTTTCCGGTGAGCTCGCGGAAGCAGGCGAGGATGGTTTCGAATACGCCGATGACGGTCGAGAACGCGGCGAAGGTCATGAACAGGAAGAAGAGCGAGCCCCAGATCCTGCCGCCGGGCATTTTGTTAAATACCGTAGCCATCGTCGTGAAGAGAAGGCTCGGGCCGGCGTCGACCTCGATACCGTACGTCGTGCACGACGGGAAAATGATGAGTCCCGCGAAGATCGCGACGAAGGTGTCGAGCGCGATGACACGCACCGATTCTCCCATGAGCGAACGGCTTTTGTCAATGTAGCTGCCGAATAACGCCATGCTGCCGATGCCGAGACTCAGCGTAAAGAGAGACTGATTCATCGCGGCGACGACTACGCTGCCGTTGATCTTCGATAAGTCGGGAACGAGGTAGAATTTCAGTCCTTCGGCCGCGCCGGGAAGCATGATGCTTCTGACCGCAAGAACGACGATGAGCAGAAGGAGAATGGTCATCATGACCTTTGTCACTCTTTCAAGTCCCTTCTGCAGATTGAAGCAGAGAATGAGAAAGCCGAGTGCCACGACCACGGCGAGGAAGACGACGTTGACCTTCGGACTTGCAAGCATTGCATCGAAGTTGAGGGACGAGCCTTCGCCGAGCGCGAACTTCAGGAAATAATAGACCATCCAACCCGTGACGACCGTGTAGAACGCCATCAGAGCGACGTTTCCGCAGAGGGAAGCGTATCCGTGCGCGTGCCACTTCGTGCCGGGCTTTTCGAGCTTCTGATACATGCCGACCGAGCTTGTCTGCGCGGCTCTGCCCATCGAAAATTCCATCGTCATGATCGGCAGCCCGATAAGCGCGAGGAAGAAGAGGTAAATGAGGACGAAGATGCCGCCTCCGTACTGCCCGCACATCCACGGGAATTTCCATATATTGCCGCAGCCTATCGCACATCCCGCGCTGAGCAGGATGAAACCGATCCGGCTGCCGAGTCTTTCTCTTTCCATTTTTTCCTCCGTTCAGGTGGATCTGTAAACCTATTATATCAAAAATGTTGGAGACATGTCAAGCGAGCGGCCGATTTCTTTTTGAAACGGCAAAAAATTCTCACGTTTTTTCAAAAAACTACATAAAAATCACAATTTGTACATATTTTTGTTGTATGATAGTATCTATCAAACAGTATGGGAGAAAAAACGGAATGAAACGTCTTTTTAAGTCGTTTTCCGACGCGGGAGCATGGATATCCATGCTTTGCTGCGTCCTCGCCGTCACGTACCTGGAGACGGCTCTGCATCTTCTGAACTACGGTTCGCTCCAGTCGGGCTATCCGTACGTCGTATTATTCTCTTTTGCGGCGGGCTTTGCCGTATACTTCATCTGCACCGTTGTGCCGCGCCGCGCCGCAAATACGGTGTTTATGATCCTTCTTTCGCTGCTGGTCCTGTATTTTGAGATACAGGTCGTGTACCGCGGGATCTTCGGCGAGTTCATGTCGCTCTGGCAGTTCAGTGCCGGTGCCGAGGCGGTCACGAATTTCCGCCGTCAGATGATCTCGGGCATTGTTGATTCGATCGTTCCGATACTGATCATTGCCGTTCCGATACCGGTCTTTGCAGTCCTGACGCACAAGCGTGTCGTGACCTTTGACCGCAGGAGCATCAGCTTCCCCGTGACGTCCGTCATTTTGCTTTTCGCTTTTCTGTTCGGCACGGTCGGCATCATGAAAGGTACCGATACCTTCGCTTACGAGACGTACAACGATCCCTATCTTCAGACCGAGACCGGCGTCAGAAATTTCGGACTTCTCACGACGGCGCGTCTTGAACTGACTGCGCTCCTTCAGGGGGAGAGTGAGCTTCCGACCTACGTGGAAACGGGAGACCCCGTCGACATCCCGGAGAGGGAACAGCACAGATACAACATGCTCGACATCGACTTCGACACGCTTGCCGCGGAGACCGACAACGAGAGCTATAAATTTCTCGACGAGTATTTCCACTCGAAGGCACCCACGAGAAAGAACGAGTATACGGGACTCTGCGAGGGCTATAACCTCATCTACCTGTGCGCGGAGAGCTTTTCTCCGGTGCTTATCGATCCCGAGCGTACACCGACTCTGTATCGCCTTTCAAACGATGGCTTTGTCTTCAAGAATTATTTCGGCTGCTTCGCAAGCAACACGACTAACGGTGAGTACGCGGGCGCAATGGGACTCTATCCGGACATGTCCCGCAAAAAATCGCTCGCAAGCTTCTATGCGTCCTCGCAGAATTATCTCCCTTTCTGCTACGGAAAACTGTTCTCTGACATCGGTGCCGAAGCATTTGCCTATCACAACTATCTCGGATCGTTCTACAACCGCGAGGAATCGCACCCGAACATGGGATACACCTTCAAATCCGTCGGTAATGGCCTCGACATGGAGGTCAAGTGGCCCGCGTCCGACCTCGAGATGATGCAGAAGTCCGTCGACGATTACATCAACTCGGGAAAACAGTTCGTCGCTTATTACATGACCTTCAGCGGTCATTACGAGTATGACTGGCATAACCCGATGAGCGCGAAGAACCGCGAAAGAGTCAAGGACCTGCCGTATTCCGAAACGGCAAAGGCATACGTCGCTTGCAATTACGAGCTCGAGGACGCCCTGACCTATCTCACCGAAAGGCTCGAGGAGGCGGGGATAGCAGACCGTACCGTGATAGTCCTCACGAACGACCACTATCCGTACGGACTTTCCGATTCGGAATTCGACGAACTCGCGGGCGAGCACGTCGATCAGGAGATCGAAAAATACCGCAACAGCTTCATCTGCTACGTCCCCGGCGTACACGAGGAGATCGAAACGTACTGCTGCTCGGTGGACATTCTTCCCACGGTCCTTAATCTTTTCGGGCTGCCTTACGACTCAAGGCTTCTCTCCGGAAAGGACGTGCTGTCCGAGGACGCGGCAAACTATGCCGTGCTTTATAACAAGAGTATCGTAACGCCCGATTTCTCCTACAGTGCCGAAACGGGAAAACTGCGCCGCCGTAGCGAAGAACTGATAGACGAGGATAAGGTGCTCGCTCTCCGCGACTCCGTGAGCGCGACCTTCAACGCCGCGTCATTGATCGTCAACAGCGACTACTACCGCCACGCCATGCTCGGCGAAAAGGTCGGCGGCACCTTCTTCGAGAAGTACAACTTTAACGATATGCCCGAATCCGTTGAGTTCGGTGCAATAAAATACGTCTGCGACAACGGTTACATAGTTCCGAAGAGGGAAGACTACTTCGGCTTCGACCTGCCTCTCAAGACGCAGGAATTCATCAGAGCCCTCTACATGATGGCGGGTTCGCCAGACGTGTCGAGCCTCTCACCCGAGGGTTTCGACGTTCAGATACTGGTCGGCGACGAGTATCTGCCGTCCGCAATGTGGGCATTGAAGAACGGCATCGTCGAAAAGCCTGCCGAAGCGTTCAACGGAAACGTCGTCATAGACCGCCTCACGGCGTCGATGATCATGGAGAACTATGCCGAATACAGAGGCGCCGATATGCCGGAGATAGATGATAAATTCCTCCTCGGCATGTGGAAGGGACACGTGCGCGAGTTCACGGAAGATGAAGTCCACGCGGTGCTCTTCGCGTTCTACGGACAACTCCTGCGAGGCGACGGAACACCCGATTCCGCGCTTGATATGAGCCGCAGAGTGCTGTCGCGAATGGATTCTGCAGAGCTGCTGTACCACTACGAGCTTTACTTCAATAAAAAATAAAAAAAGCTTCGGTGCGTGTTAATAAGGATGTTTTTCGGCATTGCCGTCACGCGCCGAACAAGGCAAATATTTCACTTCTCGGAAATTATATATAATTTCCCTGCTTGCTATGGCATGAGACAAAGATACCCG
>JAKSPW010000066.1 GCA_024404435.1 Clostridia bacterium
AATTGAGCCTTTCGGCTCATGAATTGATATCCCGCTTTGCGGGATATCATGAATTTCCGCCCTGCGGGCGGCATGAAAAAAGAGCCCTCGGGCTCTTTTTTATTTTGCGGATCTCTCAAAATCTGAGGCGGGATGCTTGCACAGAGGGCAGACGAAATCTGCGGGGAGCTCCTCCCCCTCGTACTCGTACCCGCAGACGGAGCATCTCCACACCGTTTTGCCGCCCGTGCTCTCCTGCGGCTTCGGCTTGATATGCGCGTGATAGTAGGCGTAGCTTGCCGACGGAACGGACGAGAGCACCTCGCCGCCCGTGACCGTCGCCACGACGAGAATGTGACTGCCGAGGTCGATTTTTTCGTCAACGTGCGCCGTCAGATACGCGTTCGTACCCTCCGTCACGGCGAGCACACCGTTTTCGCACCGCTTCACTCCGTCAAAATTCTCAAACTTTTCGGCGTCTCTGCCCGACTGAAAGCCGAAGCGGGTGAAAAGCGAAAAGGGCGCGTCCTCGGAGATGACGGAAAGCGTGACGTTATCGGTGTAATCGAGCATTTCCGCGGTGAAATTCGCCTTGTTCACGGAAAAAACGATCTTGTCGGGCGAGTTTGCCGCCTGGATCGCCGTATTGATGATGCAGGCGTTGTCCTTCTTATAGCAGTTGACGCTGAGGACGAAGAGTCCGTAGGTCAGCGTGTGAAAAACTTTCTGATCCATATCTGTCTCCTAACGATAATCATTATCAATATTATACCACTTTTTTCCGCTTTGTCAAGCGGCGACGGAAGAAAAATCCCCGCCCGATGCGGTTATTCATTGACAACGCCTGCCGCGTATGATAGAATAACTGCAAAAGAACGGCGAAAGGCAGATACCATGGCAAAGAAAATAATTTTCGACACGGATTTCGGCGGAGACTGCGACGACGCGCTCGCGCTCGATCTTCTGCTGTCCTGCGTGAAAAACGGCGAATGTGAGCTCCTCGGGATCACGGCGTCGGCGTGCATATACGACGTCGCGCGCGGGATATATACGATCCTTTATCAGCACGGGCTGGAGAGCATCCCCGTCGGCTCGTACTACAAGGCACACTGCGGTGCGCACGACGGAAAATCGTACGGAGAGCAGCTCGGCAGACGCTTCCCGTCGCCCGGAGCACCGGATGAAGCGCCCGAAGGATTCAAGCTTTTGAGGCGTCTTCTTGCCGAAAACGATAACGTGACTCTCCTCTCGACCGGACCTCTCACGAACCTCGCGAAGCTCATCGAAAGTGAGCCCGACGAGTATTCGGACCTTGCGGGGAAGGAGCTCGTGGAAGCGAAGGTGCGTGAGATCGTCGTCATGGGTGGATGCTTCAGTCATCAGACCGGAGTCGAGCCGGAGCTCGATCACGTCGCGGAGGACGGGCAGGTCATCCCGATGGCTGAGGGCAATCTCGCGGGGCATCTTGATGCCTCGAAGACGGTCTTTTACGGAGTGAACGTCCCGACGGTCGTCGTGCCGTTCGAGGTGGGCAACATGATGTTCACGGGTGCGCCGATGGCTGAGCACGGCGGCGGACTTACTCCCGATTCTTACACGTTCTGTCACTGCCGTATGGAAAAAGGACGCAATTCGTGGGATCCGGCGACGGCGCTTTACGCGGTTTTCGGAGCGATGCCGAACTTTCATCTTTCGGTACCGGGCGAGGTCAGGTTCGACGAAAATGGAGTGACGACGTTCTATCCCGACGGAAGCGGGCACCACCGCATCGCCGCCGCGCGTCTTCCGCTGAAGGTGGTCGGCACGGCGATCGACACGCTCGTCATGGGGCTGTTTGAAGATTAAAAAAATCCTGCAAACCGAGGTTTGCCGGATTTTTTATATTTCATTTTTTATCCCGTCAGACGATTCCGACGTTAAACCGTGCTTCTTTTCGTAATAACGGTATACGGCAAGCGAAAGGGAAATATTGAAAACGGGCAGGATCAGCGACGCTCCCGCGACCATGAGCGGATCGTTCGTGCGTCCGATGAAAAACGTGTCCGCCATGTTGTAGATCAGAACGATCAGCTGAGCCATGACAGTCGGCACCGCCATCGTCCGTACTGCAGCCGGCACCGACATTTTTTCGAAGATTTCGGTATTCTTATCCGTTTTCCGCGCCTCCCTTCCGAAAAATCATTAAACGTATAATATCACAAAGCCACGCGCCGTTCAGAAAGACAATGTTAAATTAAAACTCCTCCGACGGGATTTTTGTCAGATCTCCGCAAACAGACCCGAAAAATCACCGTAGCCGAAGCAGTCTCTGCCTGCCGCGGCATCGAAATGGAACTTCGCGATGCCGAGATCGAGCTCGGGGAAGCGTCCGACTCCCGCCTCCGCCTTCACGGCGTCACCGTCGAGGGAAAAGTGAAATTTCTGCTGATTTATTGCCGTCGGCGCGAGCATCACCGAGTCGATGCCGCGTCTGTACCAGTCGGGCGCGCCGTCATAGCCGTCCGCGATCTCGTGAACGTCACGCGAGACGTGCGGCTTCCCGCAGTTTTTGCCGTATCCGACGGAGATCACGAGGTAGACCTCTTCGCCGTCCCGAAGATCGAAGACGGCTTTGCTTTTGTTATAAGTGCTTCTCACCCAGCAGGTGCCGAGCCCCATCATTTGGGACGCGATGACGAGCACCTCTCCGTAGTAGCCGACATCCTCGTCTCTGCCGGGCGCTCCCGCGAGAACGAAATAGTTTTTCACTCCGCCGATCGTGCCGAGCTTTGCGGCGATGCCGGAAAAAGCGCGCGGCTCGTTCAGAATGAGCTGAAAATGAAGCCCCGTCCCGTCGTTGATCTTTCCGATGATACCGGATAGCTTATGGACTTTTTCCTTTTCTATCGGGCATTCGTTATACGAGCGCACCGAGTGCCTCTCTGCGACTGCTGTCAGAATATCCGTACCGATCCCCCCTTTTTATCTCATTATATCTTTTTATCGTGTGAAAGTCAATTCGCTATTGCATTTTTCGGCAATATATGTTAAAATGAAATCAGTATAGGGTGCCGTCGGACGGGCGGGCCCGAAAAAAACAGAATAAAGGGAGACAATATAATGGGAAAGTTCGTAGTTAAGGAAACGAAAACGGGATTTGTTTTCAATCTCAAAGCAGGCAACGGCGAAGTCATCGCAACGAGTGAAGTTTACTCCGCAGAGGCATCCTGCCTGAACGGCATCGAGAGCGTCCGCAAGAACTGCGTCGGCGAGATCGAGGACCAGACAGTAGAAAACTTCGAAGAGAAGAAGCACCCGAAGTTCGAGGTTTACCTCGACAAGAAGGGCGAGTTCAGATTCCGTCTGAAGGCAAAGAACGGCGAGATCATCGCAACGGGCGAGGGCTACAAGTCCAAGGCCGGCTGCCTCAACGGCATCGAGAGCATCAAGAAGAACGCTCCCGAAGCAGCAGTCGAGAAGATCTGAATCGGACAAAAGTAAAATCCCGTCGGGAAGACCCGACGGGATTTTTTTGCTTTTTTTGCCGCCGCTCTTTACTTTTCGTCAAAAAGCACTTATAATTATTCCAGAATACATCGCAACAGCGGAGGAAAACGGAAATGTCAATAATTTTCGACGAGAAAAAACGCATTTTCAGGCTTGATACTTCGGATTCGAGCTACGTTATCAAAATATACGACGAGGGTTATCTTCTGAACCTTTACTACGGAAAAAAGATACCCGACTGCAACCTTTCGGGATTTGAAACGAGAAGACGCAACGCGTCCTTCTCGCTCGCCAACCCCGTGATCGGCGAGACGTCCTTCACGCCCGACACGGCTCCGATGGAGTACGGCTGCAACGGCGCGGGAGACTTCAGGATCTCCGCACTCGCGGTCAGGAACGCGGACGGAAACAGCGTAACGGACGTACGTTACAGAAGCCACAGGATATACGCCGGCAAGCCGTCGATCCCCGGCATGCCGTCGACGTACGTGAACTCGGACGACGAGGCGGACACGCTCGAGATCGAGACGGTCGACTCCGTCACGGGACTCACGGTCACGCTCGTCTACACCGTTTTCAAGTCGGTGCCCGTCATGACGAAGAGTGTCCGCGTCGAAAACGGCTCGGAAAGGGAGCTCGTCGTCGAGAGGGCGTTCAGCTGCTGCTGCGACTTCCCGACGATGGACTTCGACCTCGTCTCTCTCTGGGGCAGTCACGCCTGCGAGAGAAATATCGAGAGGCGTCCGCTCGCGCACGGCGTGCAGGGAGTCGAGAGCAAGAGAGGCGTTTCGGGACATTCGCAGAATCCCTTCGCCGCCTTCACGCGCCACGGCTCAACTGAGGAAAGCGGAGACACCTACGGCTTCAATTTCGTCTACTCCGGCAACTTTTCGGCACTTGCCGAATGTGATCATAACGCCTCCACCCGCTTTATCATGGGCATCAATCCGACCGATTTCGAGTGGAAGCTCATACCGGGCGGGACGTTCTACGCCCCCGAGGTCGTCTGCGTCTACACTGACGGCGGACTCGGAGAGATGAGCCGCGTTTTCCACAGATTCTACAACAACAATCTGATCCGCGGAAGATACAAGACCGAAAAGCGCCCTCTTCTCATCAACAGCTGGGAAGCCGCTTACTTCAATTTCGATTCCGACAAGCTCGTGGGATTTGCCGAAGCGGCGCGCGAGCTCGGCGTCGAGATGCTCGTCATGGACGACGGATGGTTCGGCAAGCGCAATAACGACAAGTGCTCTCTCGGCGACTGGTACGTCAACGAGGACAAACTTGAGGGAGGACTCGCTCCGCTGATCGAGCGCATCAACGCGCTCGGCATGAAGTTCGGTATCTGGTACGAGCCCGAGATGATCTCGCCCGACTCCGATCTTTACAGAGCTCATCCCGACTGGTGCGTCCACGTTCCGGGCAGAGAGCCTCTGATCGGCCGCCGTCAGTACGTGCTTGACGTGGCGAGAGCGGACGTGCGCGAAAACGTCTGGAATCAGATGTATGAGGTCCTGTCCGCAAACAAGATCGACTACGTCAAATGGGACTTCAACCGCAATATCTCCGACGCGGGAAGTGCGCTCCTCCCGCCGGAGCATCAGAAGGAGTTCTTCCACCGCTTCATTCTCGGAACGTACGAGCTGATGGACAGACTCGTCACGACCTTCCCCGACATCCTTCTCGAGAACTGCTCGGGCGGCGGCGGAAGATATGACCCCGCCATGCTTTACTACTCACCGCAGATCTGGACGAGCGACAACACCGACGCCATCGCGAGACTCGACATCCAGTTCGGGACGTCGCTCTGCTATCCCGCGTCCGCGATGTCGGCTCACGTCTCGGCAAATCCGAGAGCGGATTACAAGATGAAAGGCGCCGTCGCGATGTGGGGCACCTTCGGATACGAGATGGACCCGAGACACCTCTCCGACGAGGAAAAGGAGCTGTTCAAGTCTCAGGTGCGCGACTACCACAGGTATTACGACCTCATCAGATACGGCGACCTTTACCGCCTCGTCTATCCGGACAGAAGCGGCGCCGCCGTGTGGGAGATCGTCTCTCCCGAAAAGGACGGCTTCCTTCTCAATATAGTGACGGTGTGCTCGTTCGACTACTTCCGCCTGATCGTCAAGCCGAGAGGCCTCGATCCCGAAAAGTATTACAGAAACGACTCCGACGGAGAGGTGTACTCCGGCGCGCTCCTGATGTACGCGGGCATCGACTGCTCGAACAGTATCTGGGGCGACCACTCGACGTGCGTTATGCACTTCACGGAAGTCCCCGCACCCGAAAACGAATAAAAAAATCACCCGAATGCCGAGTGTCCGGAAGGACACTCGGCAACGAAATAAATCCCTGCGGGCGTGACAAGGGGATTTATTTTATTTCACATTTCTGCGTCAGCAGGAATATTTCACAATGGCAGAGACCATTATTTCACATTTGCCGTGAGGCAAATATTTCACTATGAGACAAAACACCTGCCGATAAAGAGTATTGGATCTCTTTCGGCAGGTGATTTTCTTATTTGCGTTCTACGCGGTACAGGCGGAGTTCGCCCGGGCGGAGATACTGTCCGTCTGCGGCGGAACCCGTGCCGAGCTCCTCTTCGTTCTTTCCGTTCAGGATGCTGATGTAGAGGCTACCCTTGCCCTCATAGAGGTTGATCGTGAGCGCGGCGTATCTGATGTCGAGTGAGAGGTTGACGAGCACCATGTACTCTCTGCCGTCGGGATCTTCAAAGAAGCTGACGATCAGGTCGTCGAGACAGTCGATCGACTTTATGACGTCGTGGCATCCCTCTGTGAATTCCGGATAACCGCCGTCCTTCTTGCCGATGCGGTAGGTCTTCGTTCTCTTCAGCTTCATGAATATCTCACCGTACTGGAGGCTGAAGCGGCGCATCACGCGCATCATGCCGTTGAAGGCTTCCGTTCTGTTGCCGAACTCGTCGATCGGCGAGCCGCTGTATTCGGGCGCGATGTCGCGGTCGTACATTCTGAACCACGTGACGCCCTTGCAGCCGAGAGCTGCGGCGGAGTGTACCTGCATGCACTGCTCGTATTCGCTCGGAGCGTGGTATGCGAGGTGGCCGGAGCAGAGAAGCGTGACCCACGCTTCGACGCCTTCTTTTTCGCAAACGCTGACCATTTCGCGGATCTCCATGAGCTGCCACGGGATGCCCTCGTAGTTGATGGTGGAGTTGTACGTGTCGAAGCAGATCTTTCTGACGCCCGTTTCCTTCACGAAGTTATGGAACCACTGCTCATAGGTTTCGCCTTCTCTGAAGTTGTTGGAGCGCGCGTAGGTGCTTCCCTGGAAGTTGATGTACGGATCGAGCTCGGGAGCGACCTCGAGCTGGATGCGGACTGCCGCCTTCGTGGCGTCCATCGCTTTGATGCCGTTGGGCTCGTCGCCGATGACGAAGCCTTCGAGCGCGGGATGACCCTTGTATATATTATAGACTTCGGTAAATCTCTTTCTGTATTCTTCTTCGCCGATGTGCGCAAGGTCGCCGTAGGAAATTCCGCCGATGAAGACGATCAGTCTGATGCCGTTTTCAGCCGCCTTGTCTAAAAACGGGATCATCTCCCTGAGGTCGTCTCTGCCGTACTGAAGCATCGGAGTGACGGTCACGTTAAGACCGAACTCCTTCCACGTGTTGACCTCGTCGGCTGTAAAATCCTTCAGCGGGTTGTAGACCCACGATCCGAAAGCAAACGTCTTGTCCTGCATAATTTGTCCTCCCTGCGGCAAATATTTTCTGTATTTACTTGAAACTTTATGACTCACAATCTACCTT
>JAKSPW010000067.1 GCA_024404435.1 Clostridia bacterium
CTGAAGCGGGACGGACGCGTCGCCATGGTCGGCGACGGCATCAACGATGCTCCGGCGCTGGCTTCGGCAGACCTCGGGATCGCGATCGGTGCAGGCGTCGACGTGGCGATAGATTCGGCGGACGCAGTGCTCACGGGGAGCAGGCTGACGGGTGTCGCCGATGCCGTGAAGCTCGGACGCGCAACGCTTCGGAACATCCGCGAAAACCTCTTCTGGGCGTTCATATACAACGCTCTCGGCATTCCTATCGCCGCGGGTGCTTTCACCCGTCTCTTCGGGTGGACGCTTTCCCCGATGTTCGGCGCGGCGGCGATGAGCCTCTCGAGCTTCTGCGTCGTAATGAACGCGCTGAGACTGAATCTTATCAAGCTGAGCAATGAAAAAATAAATACAACGGAGGACAGAAAAATGACGAAAACGGTAAGGATCGACGGAATGATGTGCATGCACTGCGAGGCACACGTCAAAAAGGCGCTTGAGGCTCTCGAGGGAGTCACGGAGGTCACGGCAAGTCACGAAAGCGGCACCGCCGTCATCGAGTCGGTGAGGGAGATCGGCGACGAGGTGATAAAGGCGGCTGTCGAAGCCGAAGGATACAAGTGCGTGGGGTGAAATATCAAGGCGCTTTTCCGAACGAAAAGAGCCTTTTCTTATTGCCAAACCGGAGTAAATATGGTATAATATAATGAATTATACTGCGAAAAGGCGGCAGGGACATGAAACTTAACAGCTGGCTTGACTCTTTCCGCGATCCCGAAGCGGAATACAGACCTCATCCGTTCTGGTCGTGGAACGACGAGCTCGATCACGACGAGCTCATCCGTCAGGTAAACGAAATGAAAAAGACCGGTCACGGCGGCTTCTTCATGCACGCCCGTAACGGTCTGATCACCGAATATATGGGCGACGAGTGGTTCTCCTTCGTGAACGCATGCGCCGACGAGGCGGAGCGTCTCGGAATGAGAGCGTGGTGCTACGACGAGAACGGCTGGCCGAGCGGCTCGGCGGGCGGCATCATCCCCGCGATGGGTGAATACTATCAGGTCCGCAAGGTCGAGCTGAAAAAGTACGAGGGAGAGACGAAGGGAGATTTTCTCGCTTTCTATGAAGTGTCTCCCGACGGATCGTACCGCGTGATCGCTTCTCCCGACGAAGCGGCAGGCGGAGAGGTATGGTACGGCGCGACGTTCGCGTCAGACAATTATTTCGACATACTGAATCCGAAGGTCGTACGCGCGTTCATCGACTCGACGTACGAAAAATACATAGATAAGACCGACGGCAGACTCACGGGCGGCTCGCTCAAGGGGTTCTTCACCGATGAGCCGCAGTACGCTCTCGTCGAGCTTCCGTGGTCGGCGATCATCGAGGAAGAATTCGTTAAGGAAAACGGATACAGCCTTATCGAGAACGTCCCCGCCCTCTTTCTCGGGAACGACGGCCGCGAGAGTGTGAGATACGACTACTGGCGGCTCCTTTCAAGACTGTTCACGCAGTCCTTCGCGGGTCAGATAGGCGAGTGGTGCGGCGAGCACTCCTGCGCTCTCACCGGTCACGCGATGATGGAGGACAACCTCATCTGTCAGATACACTGCACCGCGGGAGCGATGCCGATGTACGAATATATGCAGCTTCCCGGCATCGACTATCTTTCGAGATATCCCACCGACGACAGGGTCACGGGAAGAAGCGGAAACCCCGTCGTGCCTCTTCAGCTCGGAAGCGTGTGCGCTCAGCTCGGCAAAAAGCACGCGATAAGCGAAATGTTCGCGATGGCCGGCTGGGACTTCTCGTTCGCTGAGATGCGTCACCTCGCCGAATGGCAGTTCCTTTACGGTGTCAATCTCATCTGTCAGCACCTCGAGGGCTATTCCCTCCGCGGAGACAGAAAGAACGACTATCCGCCGTCAATGTTCTACCAGTCACCGTGGTGGAGCGAATATAAGCTCTTCAACGACACGATGTCCCGCCTCGGCAAAATGCTCGCCGACGGCAAAAACGATCCGGACGTTCTGATGATCCACCCGATGAGATCGCTGTGGCTCAAATATACTAAACTCGACATGAACGCCGAGACCGACTTCGACAACGACTTCGCAAGAGTCAGCCTGCTTCTCGACGAGGCTCACGTCCCGTATCACTACGGCGACGAGGAGATCATGCGCCGCCACGCCTCCGTGGACGGAGACGCGCTGAAGATCGGGCTCTGCACTTATCACACTGTCTTCCTGCCGAGCCTCTACGGACTCGACGGCACGACGCTCCGCCTGCTTCTCGAATTTGCGGAAAACGGCGGCAGGATCGTCTCTCTCGGCTCCTTCCCGACCTTTGTCGACGGCAGACCGTCGGATGAGCCGGAAAAACTGAAAAAATACTGCACATTCGTTGAGTCGACCGAAGAGGAGATCGGCAGATACGTTAAGAATGCGGGACTCCTCAAGGTCTCGATAGAAAACGAGGATGGCGAAGAAAAATTCGTCAGATACACCTGCCGCGAGTATGAGGACGGCAGACGGATGTATCTGTTCCTCAATTATGACAGAACAAATACGAGAAAAGTCCGCGTCACGCTTCCCGAGAGCTCAGTCGCCGAGGTCTTTCCGGACGACATGAGCGTCAAAATACCGGAATACGAAAGGACCGGTGGCGGCGTCAGCTTCGACCTCTCCTTTGAGCCGATGGCGTCGCACGTCATCGTGACCGGAGACGGTGAGGCACCGTGCGAGGAGGAAGAATACAACGAGATCCTTCTGAACGGCGGAGACGAAACGTGGCGTATCACGGAAGAAAGCGACGACAACTGCTTCATTCTCGACTACTGCGAGGTCATGAAGGCTGACGGAACGTGGGACGTCCCGCGCCACGTCTGGCTCGCATCGAGAGGAGTCATGGGAGCAGACGGTCTCCTTCCCTGCATCAGATATTCGTTTGATATCTCGGCGGGTGCCGACGTCACGAAGATGGCGGACGTGAAATTCGTCTCGGAAGTGAGACTTCCCGCAAAGGTCACGGTGAACGGCACGGAAGTTCCCGAGATCAAGGGCGAGTGGTGGCTCGACCACGGCTTTACGGTTTACGGCATCGGAGAACAGCTGAAACACGGCAGGAACGAGATCACGGTTTCCGACTTCAACGGAAAATACGAGTTCGGAAACGGATATCTTACCGGAAACTTCGGCGTTTTCTCGGACAGCGAGTTCGTTGACGACAGGATGGATTCCGCCGTCACGGACGGTCCGCTGTGGCTCGGTGACAGACCGACGGAAGTGAGGGGCGGCACGATCATAACGCAGGGCTACCCGTTCTTCCGCGGAAAGATGGTATTCGAAAGAAAGATGACGATGAAAGCCGGCCGCACCGCGGCAGTCCTGAAGAGGCCGCACGCGGCGCTCTCAAGGATCGGCATCAACGGAAAATACGGAAAAGTTCTCGCATGGGGCGAGATGAGGGACGACGTCACAGAAAGGATCCGCGACGGCGAGAACACCGTACAGATAATGATCGTCACCGGCAACAGAAACCTTCTCGGTCCGCATCACGCGGAGTTTGCCGAGTCGAGCGCCGTCGGTCCGGGAGAATTCATCCCCGAAAGACCGAGCCGCTTCAAAAAAAGTTTTGCATTCGTAAAAACAGGAATATAAGGAGAAAACCATGGATTACAAAGTATACGAGTCACACATTACCGACCTCTGCGCTCACATCGGCATGCCGGAGGACAAGCTGCCCGAAATTCTGAAGATCTGCCGCGAGATCTGCGAGTCCGAAGAAATGACCCGCGAGTTCCTCGACATACAGAAAGCTTTCTTCGGATATGAGGAAACGAGAGAAGCATGCTTTGAGGCAGGAAAGAAGCACGGATACGAGCCCTTCTTCTTCGCTCTCGTATATATGCTGATGTATTCCCTCCACACGAAGGAGATCTACGAGTGGAGAAGATATCCGATGGAGGTCTACTACGACAGCTTCATCGACCTCGTTATCTGGTCGAACGTCTCCGAGGCGCAGAACGGCTTTTTCGGCATCGCCAACTACGGTTGGGTTTCCGAGCAGGTCAGAGCCGACATGTACCGCATCGGCAGACTCCAGTTCCATTACGTCACCTACGGCGAAGGAGAATATTCTCACGCGGGAGTCACGGTCAGAGGCGGAGACAAAGTCATCAACATCCACATTCCCGAGGGTGAGCCCTTCACCCGTGAGAAAAGACTCGATTCCTACCGCAAGGCATATAAGTTCTTCGGTCAGACCGGCAACGCCGTATTCGTATGCGAATCGTGGCTGCTCCACAGCTTCCACAGGGAGTATCTCGGTGAAAAGAGCAATATCGTCGACTTTATGGACGATTTCACGATAACGAGTCAGGTCGATCATCCCGCTCCCTTCGGCGATGCGTGGAGAGTCTTCGGCTTCCGTGATTCGTACGATCCCGATACTCTCCCGACGGACACTTCCCTTCAGCGCGCATACGTCAGACGCCTCAAGGAAGGCGGAACCGTCGGATATGCTCACGGTATCTTCGTCTTCGACGGCGAGAATATCCTGAAATAAGAAGGATCTTATGAAAAAAGATAAAGTATTCGGGCGGCTTTTCTCGGTCTCCCTTCCGAGAAACATACCGAAGATACTGCTTCAGGCGTTACCCGCACTTGCAATAGAGGCGGTATTCATACTCTCGAAAACGCAGGGGCAAAGCAAGCTGCCGTACACGTATATCATCCACGCGCTTGCCTTCCTCACTCTGATTTTTGCCGAATTCAAGCCGAGGATACCGTGGTTCACGAGGTGGATCCCCTTCCTCCTGACCCCGCTCTTTGGCTTCGGACTGCTCGAGTGTCTGTCGCACAATCCGCTCGACATGAAGGAAAACATTATATGGTTCAATATAATTTTCTTCATTCTGGCAACGCTCATACTGCTTTTCGCCACGGGCCGGACGGCACCGACTTACATTATCGTCATCGCAGTACCGATGATCTTCGGGCTTATCAGCTATTTCACGGCCAAGTTCCGCGGAACTCCCCTGCTCCCGTGGGACCTCGCATCCTACGGCATCGCGGCGACGGTGCTCGGAGGGTATGAGATAAACATCACCGCCGAGATCGCGACGATCTTTTCCGTCGCGGTTTGCACGGGAACGATCGCCGTCGTCTGGAACGCAAGGATCAAATTCAAGTACTCGTGGATCGTCCGCACCGTCTGCACGGTGCTCTCGTGCATCATGATGTACAACGCGGTCTCCTTCGTCCAGACAGACGAAGCGATCAAAAAATTCGGTCTGTATCCGTATCTGTTCACTCCCGACTATCTCTACTACTACAACGGATTCACGGTCAGCTTCCTCATGAATCTCCGCTACGCGACGGTCGAGAAGCCGTCCGGCTACGACGCAGACGACGTCGCCGCCGATGCGGCGAAATATCAGTCCGACGCGGCAGACGACGCGAAGGTGAAACCGAACGTGATCGTCATCATGAACGAGTCGTTCGCGGAGATGAAGTATCTGTGCGACTACGAGACGACCGAGCCGTATATGGAATTCATCGACTCGCTCAGGGACAGCGACGAAGCGTACGTCGGAAACCTCCACGTCTCCGTCGTCGGCGGCAACACGCCGAACTCCGAGTTCGAGTTCTTGACCGGAATGTCGATGGGCTACCTGCCCTACGGCAGCATCGCGTATCAGCAGTTCATCAAGAGCGAGTGCCCGACGATCGCCACGCAGATGAGCGAGCTCGGCTACCGCACGATCGCCATGCATCCGTACTGGGCGAGCGGCTGGAAGCGCGACGTCATCTACCCGCTGTTCGGCTTTGACGAAACGTACTTCCTCGACGACTATTTCAGAGACGAATGGTTCACGAGAAGCTACGTCTCCGACAAGGGACTCTTCCATGCGATAGAAAAGAAATACGACGAAAAGGACGAGGACGAGCCGCTGTTCGTCTTCGCCGTGACGATGCAGAATCACAGCGGATACAGCAAGAACGATTACGGCAACTTCACGCCTCAGATCAACGTCAAGGGGCATGAAGGAAACATCTCGCTCAGGATGTACATGTCGCTCATACGCGAAACGGACATCGCCTTCAGAATGATAGTCAATTACTTCAAGGCGAAGGACGAGCCGACCGTCATCCTGATGTTCGGCGACCATCAGCCGAACGACAGCGTTGCCGTTCCGCTCATGAATTCAGCCGGCTTCGTATACGACGACAGTGACGTCGTATCATCGTCAAAGCGCTTCGTCGTGCCGTACGTTTTCTGGACGAACATGGACACCGAGGCGGAAGTTCCCGAAAACGTGAGCATCAATCAGCTCCCGTCCCTCCTCATGGATATCGCCGGTCTGCCGAAGACGGCTCTTCAGAAGTTCGAGACGGAAATGAGGGACGAATATCCCGTCATCACGTCGAGATACTTCATGGACACGGACGGAAACATCGAAAAGGTATCGGATTACGAAAAAGCCGAGGTACTGAAACGGTACGCCGATTTCCAGTATAATTACCTCTTCGACAAGGACAATATCCCCACCGAATTCTATACACTCAAATAAAAACATCAAAATAAGGCGGAGGTTTTCATGAAAAAATTTGCGTTCCTGTTTGCTTTGATCGCACTCGTTCTGCTGACCGTCGTTTCGGTCCATGCCGAAGGCGAATTCGTGACGGACGGCGACACCCTGACCGGTTACACCGGAACCGAGGCAGAACTCGTGATCCCCGACGGAGTAAAAGCCATCGGAGACGAAGCGTTCCACAACAGCAAATACATTGAAAAGATCACGATTCCCGACAGTGTCGAAACGATCGGCTATAACAGCTTCTGCGACTGCACTAACCTGAAGGAATTGCATCTCGGCACCGGTGTCAGAAAATTCGGTGACAACGCGATCTGGAAGGACTATGCGCTCACCACCATTACCGTCGACGAGAACAACCCCTATATTACGGTAATCGACAACGTCGTTTTCTCCAAAGACAAAAAGACGCTTCTCCTATTCCCCGACGGATATTCGGGAGAGTACGCCATCCCCGACGGCGTTACGAAGATCGGTG
>JAKSPW010000068.1 GCA_024404435.1 Clostridia bacterium
ATCGCCGTAGGTCCTCACGCAGAGCTCGTCGAGACCTGCCCCGAATACCGCGAAATGGTCGAGCTCCAGCGCCTCGACGACGAAAAGGAGGCAAACAAATGAAAGAATACTTCCCTCTCCTCCTCGTCGGTGCGATAATCGGCGTCCTGTCGATCGTCTTCGTTGTCGCATATCTGCTCATCAAGGATAAAAAGAACGCGATAGGCTTTGAGCGCAACATGAAAGACGGAGAGATAACGAAACGTCTTCTCGTCTATGCAAAGCCGCATGTCGGAAGCTTCGTTCTCGTGCTCCTTCTGATGCTCTTCTCGATCGCATACGACATCATCTCCCCGCTCCTCATCGGCAGTATCGAGGAAATGGTCAAGAGCGACTTCCCGATGAAGAAGCTTCTCGTCATGGTGGCGATCTACGCCTCCATCCTCGCCGTGTCTCTCGTATGCACCTACGTCCAGTCGCTCGTGCTTCAGAAGACCGGTCAGAAGATCATTTCAAGCATCCGTGAAGACCTCTTCACGCACATCGAAAGCCTCTCGCACAATCAGCTAACGGAAATACCCGTCGGAAAGCTCGTGACGCGCGTCACGAACGACACTAACGCGATCTCGATGATGTTCACGAACATCGTCGTCACCCTCGTCAAGAACGTATTTATCATAATCGGAATCCTCGTGGCGATGATCTCGGTCAACTACGAGCTGACGCTCATGGTGCTCTGCTTCGTCCCGTTCATCGTTCTCTTCACCGTCATCTTCCGCAAGTTCTCGCGCAAGGCTTACCGCAGAGTCAAGGACGGCACGACGGCGATCAACACGTTCCTTTCCGAAAACCTCTCGGGAATGAAGGTCATTCAGATCTTCAACCGCGAGGATTACAAGATGAACGAGTTTTCGACGAAAAACCGCGGGCTCGTACGCGCACAGACCGCGCATATCTTCGTGTTCGGCGTTTTCCGGCCCGTCGTCTACCTGCTCCACACCTCCTCCGTGCTCTGCCTCTTCTACCTCGGCGGACGCGGATACATAAAGAACACCTCGTTCCTCGGTCAGACGCTGACCTCCGGTACGATCGTCACGTTCTACATGTACATCAACAAGTTCTTCAACCCGATACAGAACCTTGCCGAGCAGTTCAACTGGCTCCAGTCGGCTTACGCATCGGCAGAAAAGATCTTCACGATCTTCGACATTACGCCCGAGATCGTTGACGAGCCCGATGCGATCGAGCTCGATCACGTCGAAGGCTCCATCGAGTTTAAGAACGTATGGTTCTCGTACATCCCCGGCGAATGGGTACTGAAGGACGTTTCGTTCAAGGTAGAGGCAGGTCAGACGGTCGCTTTCGTCGGCGCAACGGGCTCCGGCAAGACCACGATCCTTTCTCTCATCTGCCGCAACTACGATATCCAGAAAGGTCAGATCCTCATCGACGGAATCGACATAAAGAAGATTAAGATTGCCTCACTCAGACGTCACTTCGGTCAGATGCTTCAGGACGTCTTCCTCTTCTCGGGCACGATCAGATCCAATATCGTCCTGCGTGACGAGGAATTCACCGACGAGCAGGTCATGGAGGCGTGCAGATACGTCAACGCAGACAAGTTCATTTCAAAGCTCACAGGCGGCATCAACGAGGAAGTAAGAGAAAGAGGCGGAAACCTCTCCGCAGGTCAGCGTCAGCTGCTCTCCTTCGCCCGTACGATCATCCACCGTCCCGAGATCATGATCCTCGACGAGGCAACGGCGAATATCGACACCGAGACCGAGCTGCTCATTCAGGATTCGCTTGAAAAGATGATGTCGATCGGTACGATGCTCATCGTCGCACACAGACTTTCGACGATCCAGCACGCGGACAACATCCTCGTCCTCGCACACGGAGAGATCCTCGAACAGGGCGACCACAATTCCCTTCTGAAGCAGAAAGGCAAGTATTACGACCTTTATATGCTTCAGTACAGCAAAGAAAACATGAAAAAGAATTAAATCGGGAGAAAAAATGCTTTCCAATACTCTTTACAGATTAAAAACCGACAAAAAGCTGAGGATCGGTTACTTCGGCGGCTCGATCACCGAGGGTGCGGGCGCCGAGGACCGTGAAAAGAACTGCTGGAGAGCCATCTCCCGCGACTGGTTCAAGTCCGAGTATCCCGACGCAGAGATCACCGAGATCTACGCCGCAATCGGCGGCACCGGCACGGGACTTGCCGTTTTCCGTGCCGAAAGAGACCTCATTAAATACGAGCCCGACCTTATATTCATCGAATATGCCGTAAACGACGAAGGAAACGATTTCGACGATATAGCAAAGAATACCGAGGGATTGTTCCGTAAGCTCAGGCGAGAGCTTCCCTATGCTGACCTTGTACTTGTTCTCACCACCTCAGGAGAAATAAACCGTATGCACGAGGAAGGCAAAGAGTTCCCCGCAGCGACGGCACAGCTTACGGCGGCTCACCGCTACGGCGGAGAGGTCATCGATCCGGGTGCGGCTCTCCATTACGCTTGTGTTGCCTCGGGCGAGAACTACGAGGAAGGCTTTACCGCCGACGGACTCCACCCGAACAACAGAGGATACAGAATCATGGCTGACTGCGTGATCGCAAACCTCAAGCTTCTGCTTGACACTGAAGTGCCGTCAGCTCCCGTCCCCTACACCGTGACCGTTCCCCCGGTATACGAAGGTGAGACGGAATATGCAGACACGATCCCCGTCGACGAACTCGAAAACGTTGAGAACGACGGATTCGTAATGGGGGAAAGTGCAGAAAACGACGTGCTTCCTCTGATCTACTCGTCGAATAAGCCCGATGCTTCGATCTCATTCGATTTCGACGGTTCTCTCTTCGGCATCTACTGGACGACCGCAAGAGCAAATACCGACATCCTTCTCTCCATCGACGGAGAGGAACCGAACCAGGTCGGGAGCTGGGACAGATTCGTGCGCTCCTTCCAACGCTTCAACGCCGCACTTATAAGGCGCGACCTTGCGCCCGGTCACCACAGAGCAACGGTCAAGGTACTCGACTGTGACGACGCTTTCGTAGGATTCTCGGGTATCTTCGTTCTGAACAAGTAAATAAACTAACCATATAAAAATCAGGCTGATATATCAGCCTGATTTTTTCATTGTTAAGCTCTCAATGCTCAATGCCCAATGCTAAAATACTCATTCAAGCTCGAACGCGCCGGTATAGAGACTGTAATACTGTCCCTTCTGAGCGATCAGATCGTCGTGGTCGCCGCGCTCGATTATCCTGCCGTGGTCGAGTACTATGATGACGTTCGAGTTCTTGACGGTCGACAGTCTGTGAGCGATGACGAAGACCGTTCTGCCGTTCATCAGAGCGTCCATTCCGCGCTGTACGATAGCCTCGGTGCGCGTATCTATCGAGGAAGTAGCTTCGTCGAGTATCATGACCGGCGGGTCTGCTACTGCCACTCTCGCGATCGAGAGAAGCTGACGCTGTCCCTGAGAGATGCTTGCGCCGTTCTCGGTCAGAAGAGTCTGATAACCGTCGGGAAGACGCGTGATGAAGTCGTCTGCTCCCGCAAGCTTTGCGGCGGCGATGCATTCCTCATCGGTTGCGTCGAGTCTGCCGTAGCGGATATTGTCCATTACGGTACCCGTAAAGAGGTTCGTATCCTGAAGAACGATGCCGAGAGCACGTCTGAGATCGCTCTTTCTGATCTTATTGACGTTGATCCCGTCGTAGCGGATCTTGCCGTCTGCTATATCGTAGAATCTGTTGAGCAGGTTGGTGATCGTCGTCTTGCCGGCACCCGTAGCGCCGACGAACGCGACCTTCTGTCCCGGTTTCGCATAGAGCGAGATATCGTGGAGGACGGTCTTGCCTTCAACGTAGGCAAAGTCGACCTCGTCGATCACGATGTCGCCCCTCAGAGGCGTATAAGTGACGGAGCCGTCGGCTGAATGCGGATGCTTCCACGCCCAGCTTCCCGTTCTCTCGCCGCACTCGACGAGCTCACCGTTTTCTTCCTTCACGTTGACAAGCGTAACGTATCCTTCGTCTTCTTCGGGCGTTTCATCGAGCAGGTCGAAGATTCTGTCGGCGCCCGCAAGTCCCATGACGATCGCGTTGATCTGATGTGAGACCTGGTTGATGTTGCCCGTGAACTGCTTTGTCATGCCGAGGAAAGGAACGACGATGCTGATGCCGATCGCCTTGCCGGAAAGCGAGAAGTTCGGAGCCTTCAGAGTGATGAGAAGACCGCCGACTACTGCAACGATAACGTAAAGGATGTTGCCGATGTTATTGATGATCGGACCGAGGATGTTGGCGTATTTGTTCGCCTTTTCGGACTTTTCAAAGAGCGCGTCGTTGATGCGGTCGAAGTCTTCCTTACTCTCGTCCTCATGGCAGAACACCTTGATGACCTTCTGACCGTTCATCATTTCTTCGGCGAAGCCCTCGGTCTTACCGATGGCTCTCTGCTGCTCGACGAAATACTTTGCCGAGCCGCCGCCGACCTTCTTTGTGACGAGCATCATGGCCGCGACTCCGCAGAGGACGACGAGCGTCAGCCATCCGCAGAAGTACATCATGATCGTGAAGACCGTGATGACGGTGATGGACGACGTGAGAAGCTGCGGCAGGCTCTGTGAAATAAGCTGACGGAGAGTATCGGTATCGTTGGTATAGGTACTCATCACGTCGCCGTGGTTATGCGTATCGAAATATCTGACGGGAAGCGTCTGCATCTTGTCAAACATTTTGCATCTGAGTTTCTTGAGGACGCCCTGCGTCATGACCGCCATGATCTGGTTGAACAGAACGGACGAGATGAGAGACAGAACGTAGAAGATAACGAGGATCATGACGTACGAGAAAATCTTTCCCGACGCTTCGCTCCACGCGGTACCTTCCTTGAATGCGGTGTCGATGACGCCGATGACCTTCTCCATAAAGAGAGACGGGATAGAGCCGACGACGGCGCTGAAGATGATGCAGAAGATCGTCAGCGGCATCATCACGGGATAAAACGATTTTACGGTTTTGAGAAGACGTCCCATCGTGCCCTTTTTGGCTCTGTTTACGGGCTTTGCGGGGATCTTGTGATTTTCACGAACGTGCGGTGCCGGTTTATTCATTTTCAGTACCTGCCTTATTCTGTGAAATGTAGATCTCGCGGTAAACGTCGCTCGTCTTCATGAGCTCGTCGTGAGTTCCCGTGGCGATTATGCGTCCGCCGTCGCGGCTGATGAGCCTGTCGGCGTCTCCTACCGATGCGGTGCGCTGTGCGATGATGATCTTCGTCGTTGCGGGGATATATTCGCGCATCGCCTGTCTGATCGCCGCGTCGGTCTTCATGTCGACCGCGCTCGTCGAGTCGTCGAGGATAAGTATCTTCGGTTTTGCGATAAGAGCACGAGCTATGCAGAGCCTCTGCTTCTGCCCGCCGGAGAGGTTGGCTCCTCCCTGCTCGATGTAATAGTCGTATTTGCCGGGCATCACGTCGATGAATTCGTCGGCGTGGGAGAGGCGGCAGGCTTCTTCCATTTCTTCGTCCGTCGCTTCCTTGTTGCCCCAGCGGAGATTATCCTTCACCGTACCGGAGAAGAGGATGTTCTTCTGCAGAACGACAGCCACGGCTGTTCTGAGCGCATCGAGATCGTATTCTCTGACGTCACGTCCTCCCACTCTGACGCATCCCTCGGTCGCGTCGTAAAGGCGCGGGATGAGCTGTATGAGCGTGGATTTCGACGAGCCGGTACCGCCGAGGATACCGATCGTCTCACCGGAAGCGATGCTCAGATTGATATCTGACAGAGCCGCTCTTTCGGCTTTTGAAGAATATCTGAAAGTAACGTGATCGAACTCGATCGAGCCGTCCTTTATTTCGGTTACGGCATTCTCGGGTGACGTGAGGGATGACTTCTCGTTTATGACCTCGGAAATTCTGTTGCCGGATTCGACTGAGATCGTGATCATGACGAGTATCATCGAAAGCATCATGAGAGAAGAAAGCATCATGAAGCTGTATGTAAGGAGTGCGGACATCTGTCCGACGTCGAGGTCAAGTCCCTTTGAGGTGATGACCGTATATGAGCCGAAGGTCAGAACGAAGACCATGACGCTGTAGAGGCAGAACTGCATGATCGGGCCGTTGAAGGCGAGGATCCTCTCACCTCTCGTGAAGTCGCGGCATACGTCACCGGCAGCACCGTCGAATTTCTTTGATTCGTAGTCCTCACGCACGAAGGATTTCACGACTCTGATGCCCTTGATATTCTCCTGAATGGAGCTGTTGAGCGCGTCGTATTTTTTGAAGACCTTCTTGAAGATCGGCATTACCTTGCGGCTGACGAGGAAGAGCCCCGTTCCGAGCACAGGCACGGTAAAGAGGAAAATGAACGCCATTTTTCCGCCGAGTACGAACGCCATCGTGAACGCAAAGATGAGCATGAGAGGCGCTCTGATCGCCGTACGGATTATCATCATGTAAGCGTTCTGAACGTTAGATACGTCAGTCGTGAGTCTCGTAACGAGCGAGGACGTCGTGAATCTGTCGATATTCTCAAATGAAAAGTCCTGAATACTGTAGAACATATCGTGTCTGAGGTTCCTTCCGAAGCCGCAGGCGGCATTGGCACACGTCATTCCGGCAAACATACCGAAAAGCAGTGACAGTATCGCCATTACGATAAGAAGTCCTCCGTATTTCAGGATATCCGTCATCTCACAGCCTGCCTTGATCAGGTTTACGAGCTTTGCCGTGATGAACGGTATCGTGCACTCAAGTACGACTTCCATCGACACGAGGATAGGCGTGAGGATAGAGTCACGCTTGAATTCACGAATGCTTTTTGCGAGTGTTTTAAGCATCGAGCCGTCTTCCTTTCCGACTCCTTTTGGGAATCTTTGTATAATAGCCGATAATAATTACTTTAATATTATACTAAATTATAAAATATAAGTCAATCATGATTCTAAAAACTAATTATTTTCGTCAAAAAAGCAAAAAAAGCCCGGCATATCTGTTCTTTTTTTGCGGTATTTTTCAAACGCCGCCGAAGCCTCTTCCGATGATCTC
>JAKSPW010000069.1 GCA_024404435.1 Clostridia bacterium
TGCCTCTGTCTGCTTTTCTGCCGTTCCAGATGAAAGGCAGGTCGTGGAACATCCTGACGGAGAGAGTGCGCGACTCGAGCACGCTCACGAACGGCGCGTCGCCGGCGAGAAAATCCGCTCTCTCGGCGGCTGTCATCGGCATCTCCATCGGATAGAAGCTGTCGTGAGCTGTTCTCGCCTCATATCGGAGCGCTTCGGCGCACTTTACGCCGCAGATTTTCTCTGCCCACGACCTGTCGGTCTTCAGCTTCGAGAGCGTCATGTAGTGCACGTCGGGCTGATACCACTCGCCGGGCATCTCGTATGGCATATAGTAGATCTCGTATTCGCCCGCGCGCGGCGACTCGAAAACGACGACTCCCTCGTCGCGTGTCGCTTTTTCGATGATTATGTTGTCGACTTCACTTGCGGCGACTCCCTCGACGGACTCTTCGCCGACTTTGTTGTAGCGGATACGGATCGCCATATTTTCGGGGGCTGTGTCCCTCCGCCTCCACGGGAGCGTGACTCTGACGTATTTCCCCTCGGGAGCGTCAACTATCATTCTGTGGTTGCCGAAGCCCGCGTTCATGTTCCACTTCGCGGCGGCTGTCGTGTAAGTTATGCTCATGGTCTATTTCCTTTCCGTGATGTAGCTTTTTATCATTTCTGCGGCTTTCTCCGTGTCTGACGCTCCGTTCACGATGACGTCAGCCGTCCATTTTATCGGCTCGACGAGCTGATCGTGGCGGAAGCGCACCATATCGAGGTACACCTCTGCCACCTCGTCGAAGGACAGTCCCCAGCTCATGTTGCGTTTCAGCCTTCTGACGGCGCGCTCGTCGTCGCGGCAATCGACGTACACTCTGAGAAACAGCTTTTCTTTCAGATATTCGTCGGAGAGCGCAAAGAGCCCCTCGGCTATCACGACGTCTGCGGCGGCTGAGTCGATCTCACGGTGAAAAGCGTCGAAGTCGATGGCATCCGGCACGTTGTCGTCCATGTACGTCTTGCCGCTCAGATGCGAGACGTTTTTCGGACGTTCGTCCTCGCTTTTGTAAAAAGCGTCCATGTTGACGAGCTTTACGGTAAAGCTTTCCCTTAATTTTTCGGCAAGTATTTCGGCAAAGGTGGATTTTCCGCTTGCGGTGCCGCCCGCGATTCCTATTATGAGAGACATAGTCCCCTCCGATATTTTAAAATATCTGTCCCGGAAGCTTCAGCTTTTCCTTCGGCGGGAAAAGGCTGTCGAAGGCTTCAGCGTCTTTTTCGTCGACAAAATAGCACTCGGGAGTCGAATACTCTCCCGTCACGCCGTCGAGATAACCGGGTATCAACTCTTTGCAGAGAAAGAACGAAGCATCCTCACCCTCGGGAAGCCCCGCATAACGGATGCCGAACTTCTCCGCAAAATCAAAGCCGCTCTTCCCGTAAAAATCAATGTTTCCCTCGAAGCAGACCGCGCCGTAACCGAGAGACACCGCCTTTTCAAGTGTAAAGTCGAGCAGTTTCTTGCCGTACCCCTGCCTTTTGAGCTTATTTGAAATACAGATCGGTCCCATGGTGAGTATCGGTATCTTTCTGCCGTCGTCGGCGTCGATCTTCGCCTTTACAAAGACGTTCTGCCCGATGATCTCACCGTCTTTTTCCATAACGTAGTCGAGCTCAGGCACGAAATCGGGCGAGTGCCGCATCTCATGCAGAACGAAGTGCTCGAGGCATCCGGGACGGTATACGTTCCAGAAGCTCTCGCGCACGAGGTTTTCAACCGTTCCTGAGTCTTCTGTTCTTTCGTTTCTAATAATAAAGTCCATTTTTTACTCCAATGTAAATTCAGTGTCGGGGACGGTCACCGTGCCGCCCGCCGAAAACTCTGTGCTTGTTGTGAAATCGTTGCCGTAGTCACTTTCGGCAGGGGACGTGTTCGAGAGGAATTTCACGAACGACTCGTCCGTGCCGCTTAGATCGAGCACGTAGGCAAACGGAAATCCGTTTTCGTCTCCCGTCTCGTAGACCTTGATGTTTGAGCTCACGGCAATGGGGTCCGAAAACGACTCCGCTTCCGCTTTGTCGATGATCGACGCGCCGTACCACGTCCTTCCGTTGAAGGTCATGTAAACGGTCCCGCCGCTCCTCTCGAATACGGGAGCTCTCTGGAAGGCGACGGCACTCGTGTACGTTATGACTGCCTCCACACCGTCATCTCCCGTTACCTTTATCGAATGAGTCCCGCAGGACGTCAGAAGAACAAGGCAAAGCACCGCGGCAATCATGAAAAACAATGCTTTTTTCATTTTCAGTTCTCCAGCATCTTTTTGTTTATTTCGTCATACTGTCTGTCAAGACACCAGTATACGGTTTTGTCATCCGGCGTGAACACCATTGACACCACCGTCGGGCAGACCGTCTGCGAGGCGGCTTTCAGCACCCCGAAGCACTCCGCGACATCGAACTTTTCCGCTTTTTCGAGCATCCCGACGGCAACGTCGTACCTGTCGGCACCCATCCACGGATGAGTTTCGCTCTTTCCCTTGAACGGCGAAAAATTCGTCATGACCGAATAGCGGGGGCGCTCGATAAAGCTTGCTCCCTGACCGGGAGTTATCTGCAGGACGTTGCCCGCCGCGTCCGAGAGCTGTGCCTGAAAGGTGACACCCGAAACGCTCGAGACGTGAGTCGTCCCTGCAAGGCGTCTCGTTTCGTCAAAGGTGCGTTTGCCGAGAAGCAGGTCGACGTCAAGGTTTATAACGTTCACGTCAGCATCCGTCTTCGCATCGCTGCGCGCGTCGTACGGGTAGCAGGTCGGCATCGCGATGAAGTCTCCGCGCGAGTTCGCGCCGAACAGCGGGAGCCACCCTTCGGTTTCATCCCAAATCGCGATGTATACTTTATCGTCTTCGCAGACTACCTTGTGCTCCATTCCGAGGAGATCGAGGTTGAAGCCGATGACGGTTCTTTCAATATTTGATACGATCGAAGTACACATTTTTTATTTTCTGTCGATGCGGTACATCGCCATCTGACCGGGATATAGGTAGGTCTGATCGTCCTCGTTCAGACTGCTGTGTATCGGAAACTCAAGAGTCTCGTTCATGCGGATCTCCGTGAGAGAACACTTATCCTCGTCGTATTCAAAGTACCACGGGGCAAGATACGTCATGGACGCGTTGACGAGAGCGACGTATTCGACGTGACGCTCGTCCTCGAAGAACGAGATGATCGTGTCCTCGTAACCGCGCAGATTGAGAAGTTCGTGATCCCCGTCACGGAACATCGGATACTCTCCGAGCTGTCTTCCGAAGCAGTAGGTCGCTTTTCTCTTCAGCTTCATGAACATGTCGCCGAACTGATCCGAGAATATCCTCTGCGCGCGGCGCATCATTCCGTAATGCTCGGTCTCGTTGTAATACGGGTCTATCGGCGAGCCGTGGTAGTTCGGGATGATGTTCCTGTCGTAGAAGCGGAACCACATGGCACCCTTGCAGCCGCAGGCAGCCGACGTCGTGAGCTGCCACATCATCTGCTCCTCGGTCGGCACGTTGAAGCACAGATGCCCGCTGCACAGAGGCGTGATGATGACGTCCACTCCGGCATACTCCGCAGCCTCGACCTGTCTTTTCACGTCCTTGAAATAGTTGTCTATACCGGTCGGATTTCCGATAAGCTGAGTGTAAGCGTCAAAGCAGAAGACGTGCACGCCGGTCTCCTCGACGAAAGCCTTCAGGAATTCGTTGTAGCTTCTGCCGCAGAGGACCTTTTCGTTCTCATGCGTGCTGCCCTGAAGATTGACGTACGGAGTCAGCTCCGGCGCGACTGCCTGCTGGATCTTCAGATACTTTTTTACCGTCTCAAACGCCTCCGGTGTGCTCGGCTCATCCATTGTGAAGAATCCGCCGAGAGCCTTGTGACCTTTCAGAGGCAGATAAACGCTTCTGAAATTTTCTTCATAGTCACCCGTCGCCATGTCGGTGACGTAAATTATCAGCTTCATCCCGTATTCCGCCGCTTTGTCGAGGTAGGGAATGATCGATCTCACGTCGTCCTTTCCGAAGACGATGCGCGGTGTCAGTGTTTCGGTAAGCCCCATGTCGTGCCAGCGGTCGACTTCAGCGGGTGTGAACTCGTTTATGGGATTGTATATCCACGTTCCGAGAGGGTATTTTTTTGTCATGATGTCTTCCTTTCTTTTTCGTGCCGAAAAAACTAAATTATTTCATGTTGATGAATACGAGTCCGACGAGGCAGACGGCGATGCCGACGATCTTGTTCCACGTTACGGGCTCGCGGTAGAGCAGGGCACCTACGAGGATCAGCGTCACGGCGAGGAACGCCGCCTGAACGACGCTTCCCGTGCTGACCTGCCAGCCCGCCTTGTAGGCGTAGATCCAGCCGACCTCGAGTCCCACGATGACGAGTCCGAGCACGTACGGCGCGGGACCGCGGGATTCTCCGGCTTCAGCTCCGTGAGGTTCATGCGCACGCCGTTCATCTGAGTGACCTGCTTTATTAAGTTCTCACCGGGGCGTGTGACGAAGAAAATGATCGCCGTGACGGCGGCGCCGACGAGGTAAGTGACGGTCAGCGTGGCGAACGGGCTCACCTTGTCGGGGACTCCCTTCGCACAGATCTGATAAACGGTGTTTGACAGCACAACGAGTGCTATCGGCCAGATATAAGCAAACATTTTATTCTTTCCTCATGGTGATCTGCATACTCTTAAAGCATCCGTCGACGTACAGATCGATCCCTTTTTCATCTATTTCTTTTCCCGTCATCTTTCTGCCGTCGGCGAGGGAATAGACCGCATCCGCGTCGAGAACGGGGAAGACTGAGACGTACTGCTGCATTACCTTTCCGACGAAGGCCACGATACGGACGTCAGAGAGGTCTTTGTTTCTGTACTCAAGCACGATGACGGATTTCGTATTGCAGAGAACGTGGCAGAGTGCTCCGGACCAGAAATCTCTGTCTGCCTTGAAGGCTTCTATGTGCCCGGCTATATCCGAAAAAGTCGTTTCGGAGAGTGAGCCGAGATCACAGCTCAGCCCGATGGTTCCTCCGGTCAGGAAGCCTTTGAGATAGCTTTTCGTTATTTCCGTGATCCCGTCCCACGAGGAGTCTCCGACGGAGATGATCTTGTCGTTTGCCACGCCTCCTCCGTAAGCCGGAATGTCATCGGTGAGTGAGCGGATCGCTGCCCAGCGCTCTATCCACTGCGGCGGCATGCGAAGCACTGTATCCGCGTACATCCTCATCCCGTGGAAGGGACTCTGATTGTCGCTGATCCAGAATCCGTCGTATGCCGCACCGTCGCGCAGAGTCATCCTCATACCGCCGGACGCACAGTTTTCAAGGTAGATATCGGGATATTTTTTTCTGAGTGCGCTGATGTATCTCGAGTGACCTTCAAAATACCTCATAAACGCGCACGAATCTTTGTCGTATTTGAGATCGGCGTTGAAGTCGAATTTGATAAACTCTGCCGAAAACCTGTCGATCAGCTCGCAGGTCTTCTCAAAGATGTAATCAAATGCTTCGGGATTCGAGAAGTCAAGGAAGCAGGTGCCGTCTCCCTCGACGAAATACTCCGGATGAGAGGCGAATATTTTCGAGCCGCAGCTTGCCGCCTCCGGCTCGAGCCAGAAGCCGAACTTCATGCCCTTTTCGTGAACTGCTCTCGAAATCTCGGCAGTCTTTCCGCAGACTCTCACGGTCTGCGTCTCCTCCCAGTCGCCTCGTGAGCTCCACCAATCGGTCTCACCGCCGAACCATCCCGCGTCGATCACGAAGTATTCCGCGCCGATCTTTGCCGCGAGCCCGACCTGACGCATCAGGTCTTCATAGGTGAAGTGATCGAACTTATAAAGCCAGGTGTTGTAGACGACGGGCAGGGTGCGCCGCGGGTACTTTTCGTTCAGATAGGCGTGGAGCAGATGACAGTCCATGTCCGTTTTGTTTCTGAAATCATAGTAGATGATCTCGGGCAGTGCGACCTCCTCTCCGGGCGCGAGCGTGAGACAAAGCCCGTCCTTCAGGACGCCGAGCTCCACTTCGATCCGTGCGCACTCGCCGCCGTAGTAGACACGCCTCACGTGCATCTCCCACGAGGAAAAAGCAGAGAGGTGGAAGGCGACGCCGCGGCAAGTCTGAAGACTCCAAACCGCCATGAAGGGCGCGGCACTGTAAGCGTTTCTGACGCTCTCGCACCTTGCCGAAACCTCCGTCACGAGAGTCTGCCACGCGCCCGTGCTCTCGTTCTGCCAGCCGTTGTACTGAGAATATACCTCGTATTCTCCGCCGGTCAGCGTGAACTTTGACGTGAGCGTGTGAAGGCACACGGGCTCGTCCGAAATATTCGTTACTTTGTCCCGCCTTACTTTGACGCCGTTTTCACTTTTCGTTATCTCGGAAATAACGGATACTTTTCCGTTATCCGCCGAAAAAGAGTTCTCCGAGACGTCGGTATCACAGTCGAGCTTACCGAAGCTCCCGCTGACGTCCCACAGATCGCAGGACTTTTTTTTGTTAATAAATACGTTCATTTTTCCTCTCGTTTTACGTTGTCAGTACGTTTTGCCCGACCGATCAGCACGACGGATTCAACGTGATCAGTGTGCGGGAACATATCGACGGGTTGTATCTTCTTCACACGGTATCCGCGGTACGAGAGATAATTGACGTCCCGCGCCTGCGTCTCCGGATTGCAGGATACGTAAACGATCCTCGCGGGGGCGAGCGACACTATCGAGCGCAAAAACTCTATGCTTGCACCGGACCTCGGCGGGTCTATGATCACGACGTCGATACTGTTTCCGGCAAGCGCGGTCTTCGTCATGAACTCTCCCGCGTCTCCCTTATGGAATTCTGCATTTTTGATCTCGTTGAGGCGTGCATTCTCCATCGCGTCCGCGACAGCATCGCCGTTCAGCTCCACGCCGATCACGTGTCCCGCGCTCCTTGCGGCGATGAGACCTATCGTACCCGTTCCGCAGTATGCGTCAA
>JAKSPW010000007.1 GCA_024404435.1 Clostridia bacterium
GAATTGATTTTCCGCCTCGGCGAAAAATCGTGAATTGCGCCTACGGCGCATGAATTGAAAACACGCCTCCGCGTGTTTTCATCAATTGCATCCGCGCGAAGCGCGGATGCATTAAAAAAGAGCCTTGCGGCTCTTTTTTATTTGATAAGTCCGTCGGGGCCCATGACAACGTATCCGAAGCCGTTGCCGATCCTGCCGCCGTTCATGAGATACTTCTTGATCTCTCTCTTGAGCGTCGTGTCCTCGGGATAGTCCTCAAGGTCATTGTCGATGCAGTCTGCATAGTAGACTCTCCAGACGTCCGGGAATCTGTCGAAATCGTCCTTTTCGACTCTGTAGATTCTGAAATCCTTCGCGAACTTCACGATGTTGGAGTCAGCGGGCAGGAGCCACGGGAGCGAGGTGTCGAGCAGCCACGAATCCGTGAATGCGGGAACGAGTCCGTCTTCTCTGAAGCCCTTGAAATACTCGTACGCGCCCTTGTAGGAAGCAAGAACGTCGTCGTGGTCGAGGCGTCCTCTCGACGGGATATGGATGACGAGGAAGTGCTCGCCGTCCTTGATGGGGCTGTTTCTGTATACTCTGTCCGGACCGTGGTGGACGATATCCTCGAACTGAAGTCTGCCGAACGCGTATCTGTAGCCCTCGAAGAGTCCCGGATACCAGCCGATGACGCAGGTGCCCCAGATCTTGTGCAGTTTATAGCACTCGATGAGCTTGCAGTGGATGTCGTAGGTCGCGTCATAGTAGACCTCATCCGGCTTGCCGTCTCTCTTGAAGTTCTTCTCGAGCTGTTCTGTCAGAAGGCAGATAAAAAGCATGTCTGCGGAGTACTGATGCACGCCGACCGTCTTTGCTGCAGCGACTGCTTCGTCAACGCCCTCCATGAAGTCGTCGAGCTTTCCTTCCTCGTACTTGATAACGGGGGAGAGGAATTTCGCCCATGCGTTCTCGTCTGCGGCGATCTTGTCAAAGTCGGCGTTCAGCGCTGCGATCGCCTCGTCCGGAAAATCGAATCTTTTGTAAAAACCCTGTAAGTAATCTCTTCTCATGGTCATTGTCCTTTCGAATGATTTTGTCAAATAAAGTATACCAAAAAGCACCGTCTCTGTCAATAGAAACGGTGCTTTTATTTTCACAGTGAGTACTTTTTCGCCGCGTCCTCGCGCATCTTGTATTTGAGGATCTTACCCGCCGCGTTCATCGGGAATTCAGTCATGAATTCGACGTATCTCGGGACCTTGTGGCGAGCCATGCTTGCCGCAACGAAGTCCTTCATCTCGTCCTCCGTCATCTCTTCCCCGTCCTTCAGGATGACGCACGCCATGATCTCCTCGCCGTAGCGTTTGTCGGGCACGCCGATGACCTGAACGTCACGTACCTTCGGGCAGGTGTAGATGAATTCCTCGATCTCCTTGGGGTAGATATTCTCGCCGCCGCGGATGATCATGTCCTTGAGTCTTCCGGTGATGCGGTAGTTGCCGTTTTCATCGCGTGCGGCAAGGTCTCCCGTGTGGAGCCAGCCGTCGGAGTCGATCGTCTCTGCGGTGGCGGAGGGCATCTTGTAGTAGCCCTTCATGATATTGTAGCCGCGGGCGACGAACTCGCCGGACACTCCGTCGGGACAATCTTCTCCCGTCGCAGGATCGATGACTTTGCACTCGACGCTTGCAAACGCGCTTCCGACGGTCTCCGTGCGGACGTCGAGAGAATCGTATATGCGGCTCATCGTGCATCCGGGGCTCGCCTCGGTCTGACCGTAAACGGACACGATCCCGCGCATGTTCATGACGTCTGCCGCGCGGCGCATAAGGTCTGCGGGGCAGTTCGAGCCCGCCATAATGCCCGTGCGGATATACGAAAAGTCGGTCTTTGCGAAGTCCTCGTGTCCCATCATGGCGATGAACATCGTCGGGACACCGTTGAAGGTCGTGATGTGCTCGCTCTGCACGCACGCAAGCGCGGGCTTGGGCGAGAAATAAGGCAGCGGGTGCATCGACGTGCCGTGAGTCATCGCCGCCGTCATCGAAAGCACCATGCCGAAGCAGTGGAACATCGGCACCTGTATCATCATTCTGTCGGCGGTTGAGAGGTCCATGCTGTCGCCGATGAATTTGCCGTTATTTACTACGTTGTAGTGTGTCAGCATGACTCCCTTCGGGAAGCCCGTCGTGCCGGACGTGTACTGCATGTTGCACACGTCGTCGGGGCTGACCTCCGACGCCATTCTGTAAACCTCGCGCACGGGAACGAGCTCGCTTCTCTCCAAAGCCTCGTCCCATGTGAGGCATCCTTTCCGTCTGAAGCCGACCGTGATGACGTTTCTGAGGAACGGCAGTCTCTTCGCGTGAAGCGGCTCGCCTGCCTCGTTATTTTCAAGCTCGGGGCACAGCTCCGCGACGATGTCGGCGTAATTCGTGTCCTTCGCGCCCTCGGTCATGACGAGAGTATGGGTATCCGACTGACGGAAGAGGTATTCCGCCTCGTGGATCTTATATGCCGTGTTGACGCTCACGAGCACGGCGCCGATCTTGACCGTTGCCCAGAACGTGATGAACCACTGCGGGACGTTCGACGCCCAGATCGCAACGTGATCCCCTGCCCCGACGCCGAGCGAGATGAGCGAGCGCGCGAACGTGTCGACGTCCTCGCGGAATTCCTCGTACGTTCTCGTATAGTCGAGCGTCGTGTACTTGAAGGCGTACTGATCGGGGAAATTCTCGACCATCGTGTCGAGCACGTCCGAGAAGGTCAGATCGACAAGGTCGTTTTTCTTCCAGACGTAGCGTCCGGTGTGCGCTTCGTTATAATATAAGTTCTTTTCGCCTCTCGAGGGGTCGCCGAACTGACGCATGTATCCCTTGAACTGAGACAGGATAAGTTCCATGTCAAAGAGCTCGGGACACCATTCGGGATTCCAGACGAGAGAAACGAAGCCGTCGTAGTTGACGCTGCGCAGAGCGTTCATCACGTCGTGCATCGGAAGCTCTCCCTCACCCGCGAGGCAGAACTCATATTTGCCGTTTTCATTTTTTACATCTGTAAAATGTACGTGCTTGACGTACGCGCCGAGGTTTTTGATAACGACCTCGGGATCGGTCTCGGCATAGTACGCCTCGGTGACGTTCCAAAGCGCGCCGAGCCCGTCAGCCGCGAACTTTTCGAGTGTTTCGCGGAGCACTTCGGTATCTCTGAAAGCACCCGACGTTTCAATGAGGAGAGTGACGCGAGCTTTTTCGGCATCTGCCAAAGTTTCTGAAATGAAACGCTCCGCATTTTCGACCGCGCCGTCCCCTTCTTCCGCCTTCAGGCGCACGCACGGGATGTGCAGGAACTCCGCGATCTCGATACAGCGCCTCGTTTCGGCGACAGCGTCTTCAAAGGATGACGCGTCCGAAATATTGCAGACAGTATCGATGCAGGGTATTTTCAGCTTTTTCTCGAAAAGCATACGGGAGGTGGCTGCCGCACTGTAATCGTGGAACGCCCCGTTTCTGTCCGTGAACAGTCTGCCGTGGATATTGTGCAGCTCGACTCCGTTGAGCTTTACGTCCACTGCCGCGTCACAGAAATCCTCAAACGGGATGCCGTGCCAGCCCTTCGTTGAAAATGAAAGTTTCATTTATTGTTTTCCTCGTACGTTATCTTATTTACCGCGCTTATGTACGCTCTGATACCGGCACCGAGGATGTCGGTTGAGATTCCGTTTCCGGAGTAGACCCGTCCGTTCGAGCGGAGCTTCACGAGAGCGATGCCGACCGCCTCCTTGCCCTCCGTCGCCGACTCGATTTTGAAATCGTCGAGCTCGTATCTGTGGCCGATTATCTGTTCTATCGCGCGGAAGGCCGCGTCGATCGGTCCGTCTCCGATGCTGATGCCCTGAGCTTCCTTTCCTTCGCGGCTCACCGTGACCTGAGCGCTCGTGCTGATGATGTTGCTCGAATTTATGACGTAGCTCTCGAGCTTATAGGTGTCGGGCACCTGAAGCGCGGTGCTCGAAACGATCGCGTCGAACTCGGCGGCACCCACCGACTTCTTTTCCGCGACTCTCACGACTTCCCTGTAAACCTTGAGGGTGTCCTCCTCGGAGAGGTCGTAGCCGAGCTTTTCGGCGGTCCGTCTGACCTCCGCAAGATCGTCGTTCGCGTCGAGTCTTATCGACTCGGTCTCCGTGGCTGCGGCACGGCGCGTCTCGCTTTCGGCAGGCTCCGTGACACGCTTGATCTGACCCGTGATGCGGTTCATTTCGGTATATTTAATGCCCGACGAGATCCCGTAATTCTCCGTGCAGTTCTTGACGATCCCCGCGAAGACGTCCGTCGGCACGGCGTCCCCGCCGACCGAGGTGACGACGCCGACTGCGCCGCGCTTTACCGCCATTACTGCGGATGCGGCGGCGAGTCCCGTTCTGTTCGAGACGTCGACGGAAACGGGGCAGATGTCCGCAAATTCGCCGACAAATTCGGCAAAGTCGTCGGGAAGCACGTCGCACGCGTTGTCGCAAAGCGTGACGCCGACGGCTCCCGCATCCACTGCAGCCTTTATCGCTTCTTCGAGGAAAGCCCTGTCGGCTCTCGTCGCGTCGACGGCACAGAACTCGACCGACCCGCAGAGAGCAGCGGCGTATGCGACCGCCTCACCGATCCACGCGAGCATTTTCGGTGCCTTCATGTGCATCGAATACTCCATTCCGACGGTCGACACGGGGAGAGTGATGCTGATCATCGGCTTTTCCGTTCCGGAAAGTGCGGCAGCAGCCGCATCTATCGACTTTTTGTCGGCTCCCGCGGCAACGGACAAAACGGAATTCTTCACAAATGCCGACGCGGTGCGGACGAGAAGCACGTCTGCCTTTTCGTTTTCTATTGCGGGAAGCTTTATCACGTCCACGTTCAGCTTTTCAAGCTGACGCATGATCTCGAGTTTCTCCTTGAAGCTGAATTTTCTTTCCGAAAAAAGCGTCCTGTCTGCGATAAGGATCTTTTTCATATGTCCTGGTATAATTAAATCAATCCCCCAGCGAAAGATTCAATTACGCAAATTCCTTTCATAAAATTGCATATTATGATATACTGAAAGAACTTTTACCGCTTCGGAGGATAGGGCAACACTGGGGAGCGCCATGAGCTCCGATACGGATTTTGCGAAGGGAGATTCTCTTCAAACGGAGTGGCAATCGCCCTCTGGAAAACCAAAGCAATAAACCCATTCCGTAAATTTCGAATGTCTCGCAGTCAATTTCATGTAGCTTACCGCAAATAAAATTGACTGGTGAAAAGAGTGTACGGCTGCTAGTTTCCCGTTCAGATGGTAATCAGTTGGTTGCGGCACATTTGATAAAAAATTATGACCTGTGATAATGAACCAGTATACACAAGGAACCCCTGCAGTGAGATGCGGGATAATATTTTTAGTAGGAGCAATATACGATCGTCTTAATACCTATTACTGATTGCTTTGCAAAATTAGCTGAATTTGTTTTAGCTGATCTGAATATGAAATATCATGATCGATAATATAATCTGCTTGGCTCGCAAATGGTAAGCAATAGACAGCCTCTCTATGCCTGGCACATTTCAAATAATACTCACCAATATATTCTGGGCTTTGCTTGAACATATTTACATTTCGTACGATTCTCCGATACAGACAAGTCTCAATGTTAGCACTGACAAATATCTTAATGTCCAATAATTCATATAATGATTTAATACAAAATAAAAGCATTCCCTCAACAATCACCCATTCAGATGTTCCATTTTGTTGTACTTCACGCAGACGTGCCAAAACTTCATCTAAATTAATAGATTCTGGACTATTCCAATCTGGATAATACTGATTATCATCTGGCGAACATATCAGCGGAAGTTCATTTTTGAAATATCGGTCTAAATGTATAACGTGTGCTCCTAACTGCTCAGCTAATTCAGCCGCAATTGTGCTTTTTCCGCTCCCAGACGGACCACAGATGCCAATGATTTTTGGTGTCATTATTATACCTCCAAAATAAAGAAAGTCCCTGAAGTCACAATGACTTCAGGGACGAAATAATTTCGCGGTACCACCCTGTTTACCGAAATATCGGTCAACTCATAAGGCTCAGACAAGCCTTTTGCCGTGATAACGGGGCAAGCCGTAGCCTCATACTCTGTTCCGAGGCTCTGCTCCGGAATGAGACTTCGCTTTCCGCCTCCGCCGACTCGCACCGACCGTCGGCTCTCTTCGGAAGGACAGTGAAAACGAATAATTCCATCTGCGCATTTCAACATAGGACAATTCTATCACACTTTTTGTCCCGTGTCAAGAGTTTTTTTCAGTCGAGGTTTTTCGTCCAGCCGAACGTGTCCTCGATCTTGCCCCACTGGATGCCCGTGAGCGTGTCGTAGAGGTGCTGCGTGACTTCGCCGATCTTGCCGCCGTTCACGATATACACCTTATCCTTGTAGCAGAGCTCGCCGATCGGAGAAACGACTGCAGCCGTGCCGCAGCCCCAAGCCTCTTCGAGCGTGCCGTCAGCCATTGCGTTCGAGAGCTCTTCAACGCTCAGAAGTCTTTCGCTGACCTTGTAGCCCTCTTTTTTGAGGATCTCGATGCAGGACTTTCTCGTGATGCCGGGGAGGATCGAGCCCGTGAGAGCGGGAGTGACGACCTCACCGTTTATCTTGAACATGACGTTCATCGCGCCGACTTCCTCGATGTACTTTCTCTCGACGCCGTCGAGCCAGAGCACCTGGGAATAACCCTTGTCCTCTGCCTTCTTGCCGGCGCGGTTGGATGCAGCGTAGTTACCGCCGCACTTAGCGTATCCGGTACCGCCGCGGACTGCTCTGACGTCATCGGATTCGATCATGATGCGAACGGGGTTGATGCCCTCTTTGTAGTAGCTTCCGACGGGGGATGCGATGATGATGAACGTTGCGTGCTTCACGGAGTGAACGCCGAGTGTCTCGTCGTTGCCGAACATGAACGGTCTGAGGTAAAGGGACGTGCCCTCTGCCGACGGAGTCCAATCCTCTTCGCATTTCACGAACGTGAGAAGCGCTTCCATAGCATCTTCTTCGGGGATCTCGGGCAGGCAGAGACGCTCTGCCGAGTTGTTCATGCGGCGGATGTTCTCGATCGGTCTGAAGAGCTGGACCTTGCCGTCTTTTCTGCGGTAAGCCTTGAGACCCTCGAAGATCTCGGAGCCATAGTGGAGAACGGTGGACGCGGGATGGATCGACAGATTTTCAAACGGAACGATGCGGGCGTCGTGCCAGCCTTCGCCGTCCGTCCAGTCCATGATGAACATGTGATCCGTAAAGATCTTTCCGAAGCCGAGCTCGGAAGTCGGTTTTGCCTTCGGGTTTGCTGTTTTTGTGATCGTGATTTTCATATTTTCCCCCTTAAAACTCCGCGCCGAGCTTTATCGCCTTGAGGTTGACCTCAAGCATGTCTGCGTGCTTTGCGGAAATTACTTTTTTGAGCGCCGCCATGACGCCTTCTTCGGTGTACTCACCGGTTTCTTTAAGTATTTTGCCGAGGATTATCATATTTGCGAGCGTCGGGAAGCCGTTCTCGCTCGCCATAGCCGTTGCGGGGATGTAGAACGCCTTTACGTCGTCGCGTGCGACCTTTCTCTCGATGAGAGTGGAGTCCGCGAAGATCATGCCGCCCTTCACGACTGCGTTTTCATAGCGGTCGAGGGACGGGAGGTTCATCGCGACGAGGACGTCGGGCTCGGAAACGATCGGAGAGCCGACCGTGATATCGCTGACTACGACGCCGCACGATGCAGTGCCGCCGCGCATTTCAGGGCCGTAGGACGGGAGCCAGCTTACCTGTCTGTTCTCGGTGAGTGCCTTATAAGCCACGAACTTGCCGGCGAAAAGGATGCCCTGACCGCCGAAGCCGGAGAAAAGATACTTTGTAGTGCTCATGCCTGCGCCTCCGTTTCTGCCGATCTGTCCTTATAGACGCCGAGCGGATAGTACGGGATCATCTTGTCGTCGATCCATTTGAGTGCTTCTTTCGGTGTCATGCCCCAGTTCGTCGGGCAGGAGGAGATCACTTCAATGAGTGAGAAGCCCTTGCCTTCGATCTGGTTTTTGAACGCCTTGAGGATGGCCTTCTTTGCGTTTTTGATGTTCTTTACGTTGTTTACGGTGACTCTTTCGAGATACTCGGGCCCTTCGAGCTCGGAGAGCATCTCGCAGACCTTGACGGGATAGCCGCAGAGCTTGACGTCACGTCCGTAGGGAGAGGTCTGCGTGACCTGTCCCGGGAGAGAGGTCGGTGCCATCTGACCGCCGGTCATGCCGTAGATCGCGTTGTTGATGAAGATTATCGTGATGTTCTCGTTTCTTGCGGCTGCGTGAACGGTCTCTGCCATGCCGATGGAGGCAAGATCGCCGTCGCCCTGATAAGTAAAGACGATGTTGTTGTCGGGATCGGCGCGCTTTACGCCCGTTGCGACTGCCGGAGCTCTGCCGTGAGCCGCCTCGATCATGTCGCAGTTGAAGTAGTTATATGCCATAACGGAGCAGCCGACGGGAGCGATACCGATAGTTCTGCCTTCGATACCGAGCTCGTCGATAGCTTCGGCGACGAGTCTGTGAACGATGCCGTGCGTGCATCCGGGGCAGTAGTGGAGCGGCACGTCCGTCAGTGCATGGGGTTTATCGAATACTACCATTATCTGTCTCCTCCTTCATTTGCTTTTTTGATCGCTTCGAGCACCTGCTCGGGGGACGGGATCATACCGCCCGCTCTGTTGCAGAGGGTGACGGGACGGCGGCACTCGGTCGCGAGTCTTACGTCCTCGATCATCTGACCCATCGAAAGCTCGACGGAGATGAACGCCTTCGCGTGATCCGCCGCCTTCGCGAACGGAGCCTTCGGGAACGGCCAGAGCGTGATCGGGCGGATAAGTCCTGCCTTGATGCCGGCTTTTCTCGCTTCGTCGACAGCGTTGCGTGAAACGCGGGCGGCGATGCCGAATGCGGCAACGACGACGTCGGCGTCTTCGGTGAGGTATTCCTCATACATCACTTCGTTCTTCTCGACCTCGGCGTAACGCTCGTATCTCTTGAAGTTGAACTCCTCGAGTTCTTCCGGAACGAGGGAAAGGGAGTTGACGATATTGTGCTCTCTCTTCATCTTCGTGCCGTTCGTTGCCCACGGCTTCTCGGGTGCGGGCGCGACCTTGAGGTCGAGCTCTACCGGCTCCATCATCTGACCCATCGTGCCGTCCGCGAGGATCATGGAGGTCATTCTGTATTTGTCGGCAAGCTCGAAGCCCTTGACGGTGAGCTCTGCCATTTCCTGAACGGATGCGGGTGCGAGGACGATCATGTGATAGTCGCCGTGTCCGCCGCCGCGCGTTGCCTGGAAGTAGTCGGACTGGCTGGGCTGGATGCCGCCGAGTCCGGGGCCGCCTCTCTGCACGTTGACGACGAGTGCGGGAAGGTCCGCGCCTGCGAGGTAGGAGATGCCCTCTCCCTTGAGGGAGATTCCGGGGCTCGTAGCCCATATTGAGCGCCGCGATCTCGCTCTCAGCCTGAAGGAAAACGCCTCCGATCTTCGGCATCTTCTTTGCCATGTATGCCGCGACCTCCGTCTGAGGAGTGATCGGATATCCGAAATAGTGACGGCAGCCCGCGATTATAGCCGCTTCGGCGATCGCTTCGTTGCCTTTCATCAATACTTTGTCGCCCATTTTTTCAGTCCCTTTCTACCTTAATTATGCAATCGGGGCACATCGTCGCGCAGAATGCGCAGCCGATGCACGCCTTCTCGTCCGTCAGAATTGCCGGATGATGTCCTTTTTTGTTGATCACGTCTGTCGCAAGCTTCAAAAGTCCCTTGGGGCAGGCGTCGATGCAGAGCCCGCAACCCTTACAGTTGTCTGATTTGAACGTCAGTTTTGCCATAATATATATCCTTTCTTAAATTTATATCGGTTTCTTTTGCAGAGTCAGCGGGAATGCTCCGAGCTCCTCTGCGATATCGTCTCTCGCCGTCGTGAGCACTATCGGGAGTCCCGAGAGGCGTGAGACCGCTTCCGCGTACTCCGCGCTCTCCAGAACGGTTTCGGGTGTTGTCAGCTCACCGAGGTTCGAGTTGTTGACGATCCCCGTGAACGGGAGCCGGCACGCCGTCTCGATCTCGTGCATCACCTCGACGGTGGATTCGGCGTCGGGCGTCAGCGGACGGTATTTGTTGATGACGAGGAGCATGTCGAAGTCCCCACTCTCTTTTATCGCGGGTGCGATCCTTCCGAGCGCGAGCGCACCTCTGTCGTCGCCTCCGACGTCGACTATCGTCTTCATGTCCGCGTTTTCCGTGATCGCGTAGATCTCGGCGGGAAGTGCGGGAGCGTCGAGGTTCGTGCCCGCGTATTCGGACGCGATGACGCGGATGCCCGCTTCCTCAAGCTCTCTTCTGCTGTCCGTCGTGCGGAAGTACGGATTCACGATGTCGAGGTCGGCGATCGCGGTGTCGGGGTACTGCTTTTTGAGGTCGAACGCCATGTTGACCGCGATGTTCGTCTTTCCGCTTCCGTAATGTCCGCAGACGAGTGTTACGTGTTTATATTTCATTTTTACAGCTTATTTCTGATTATTTTTCCGCTTATCGTCTTGGGAAGCTCTTTTTTGAACTCGACGATCCTCGGATACTTGTAGGGAGCCGTGTTTTCCTTGACGTACTGCTGGATCTGCTTCTTGAGCTCGTCCGTCGGCTCGGTGCCGCCCACGAGCACGATGCTCGCCTTGACGACCTGTCCTCTGACCTCGTCGGGTGCGGCGGATACTCCGCATTCGAGCACGTACGGCAGTTCCATTATGACGCTTTCGATCTCGAACGGGCCGATACGGTAGCCGGACGACTTGATGACGTCGTCGACTCTGCCGACGTACCAGAAGAAGCCGTCCTCATCGCGCCATGCCGTGTCTCCGGTGTGGTAATAACCGTCGTGCAGGACCTCGCGCGTTCTTTCTTCGTCCTTGTAATATCCGGCGAAGAGTCCGCAGGGAACCTTGTCGGAGATCTTGACCACGATCTCACCGGTCTCACCGTCGGGAACGGGATCTCCGTTCTCATCGACGAGGTCGACATCATAAAGCGGAACGGGCTTGCCCATTGAGCCGACCTTGTGAACGTCGCCCATGAGGTTTGCGATCGTCAGAGTCAGTTCGGTCTGACCGAAGCCTTCCATGACGGACAGTCCCGTTATCTTCTTGAACTGCTTGTAGACCTCGGGGTTGAGTGCTTCTCCCGCCGTCGTCATGCGCTTGACGGAGGAGAGATCGTATTTCGAGATGTCTTCCTTTATCATCATGCGCAGCATCGTGGGAGGTGCGCAGAAGGTCGTGATGTTGTATTTCGCAAACATCGGGAGGATGTCCGCTGCCGAGAAGCGGTCAAAGTCGTAGGTGAACACCGCGCCCTCGCAGAGCCACTGTCCGTACAGCTTGCCCCAGAGAGCCTTGCCCCAGCCCGTCTCGGAGATCGTGAAATGAAGTCCGTCGGGATCGACTCCGTGCCAGTATTTGGCCGTGATATAGTGTCCGAGCGGATACTTGTAGGTGTGCGTCGCGATCTTCGGATAACCCGTCGTGCCCGAGGTGAAGAACATGAGCATCGGGTCGTCTCCGCAGGGAGTGTCCTCGGTGCGGTAGAAGTGTGCGCTGTACAGCGGGAAGTCTTCGTTGAGGCTGTGCCAGCCCTCTCTCCTCTCGTCTCCGACGATGATCTTCGTCTTCAGCGTGGGAGAAGTCTTTTCGGCGAGTTCTATCTGACGAGCCGCTGCGCCGTGAGAGGTCGCGATGACTGCCGAGACTTCAGCCTTGTTGAAACGGTACTCGAAGTCGTGCGCCTGAAGCTGATCCGTTGCGGGGATCGCGACGGCACCGAGCTTGTGGAGCGCGATGATCGAATACCAGAACTCGTATCTGCGGCGCAGGACGAGCATGACGCGGTCGCCCTTGCCGATGCCGAGAGATTTGAAATAGTTCGCGCACTGATTGGACGCGCGGCGGATGTCGTTGAAGGTGAAGCGTCTCTCCGTCTTATCCTCGTCGACGTGTACCATAGCGAGTCTGTCGGGCTCGCGCTTTGCGATCGCATCGACGATGTCGAACGCGAAATTGAATTTGTCTTCGTTCCTGAACTCGATCTTTTCGAGCTTGCCGTCCTCGTTTTCCGTGCAGGTGATGAACTCGTCGCAGGCGAGGCGGCGGGAAACCGCTTCCTTTCCGGGGAGCAGAGTGTCGCGCACGAGAGTTTCCGTCTCGTTTTCGCCGGGGAGTATGACCGCGATGAAGAGCACGTCCTCTCCGTCGACGGCGATCATGCCGTGAGGCGTCGAACTGTTATAATAGATACTGTCGCCCTCACCGAGGTATTCGACGTTGTCGCCGACCTGGATCTTCATTTTGCCGCTCATGATGAAGTCGAACTCCTGACCGGAGTGCTTCGTTAAGTGGATCGGCTTCGTCTGAAGCTCGGCGTTGTACTCGTATTTTACCCAATACGGCTCCGCGATCTTGCCTCTGAAGAGCGGCGCGAGGTTCTGTATTTCGATGCCGTCCTCTCTTGCCGTCTCGATGCCGTGTCCGCGGCGCGTGACGGTATAGGACTTCAGATGTGCGCTCGTGCCCTCGAGAAGGTCGGTGATGCCGATGCCGAACGCGAGAGAGCATTTATGTATGAACGTGAACGGAAAATCGAGCTCGCCCGCCTCGTACCGTCTGTACTCGTCGAGCGTGACCTCCGTCTTCTTTGCCATTTCGTTCTCATCGAGGCCGCAGATCTCCCGCATTTCCTTTATTCTTTTTGCGACCTCGAGAAGCTTTACGTTGTCAGACATTTCGTACACCTTTCTTTTACGGCGGTGCAAAACAGAAAACCCGCCTCAAAATATCTTTGAGACGGGTGAATTTCATCCGCGGTACCACTCAAATTGCAGACTGTCGTCTGCCTCTCTTCGAAACCTATCAGTTTCTATGCTTTTACGCAGCAGTCACGGGAGACGCCTACTTGAAATCTTTCGGATCTCCGGCTCGGAAGCGATGGGCATTACGGACTCCCGCTGTCGGCTTTCACCTGCCGCCGACTCTCTTTGAAGCGTGCGTCCCGCCGTCTTCGTCACAGCCTTTTATCATGCACCGATTATACCACCGGACCGGTGGTTTGTCAATAGTTTTTGACACAGCTTTTACCTTACCTATTTAATCCGCGAGAGTCGCCGCCACTACCGATGTCACGGGGTGGACTCTGTTCCCAGCCCCGTCGAAGACGATCGAAGCGTCGCTTTCAAAGACCTCGTCGGTGACCTCCATGCAGTCGATGCCGTACTTGTCGTACACCTCGCGTCCGATCTTCGTCTTCAGGTCGTGGAAGGCGGGCAGACAGTGCATGAACACGCAGTTTTCTCCCGCGTTTTCCATGAGAGTTTTCGTCACTCTGTACGGAGTGAGATCGGCGATCCTTTCCTTCCAGACGGAATCGGGCTCGCCCATCGACACCCACACGTCGGTGTATATCACATGTGCGCCATTCGTCGCCTTGACGGGATCGCTCTCGAACTCGAGCACGGCGCCCGTCTTCTCTGCGATCTTTTTACATTCCGCGACGAGCTCCGCGTTCGGGAAATACTTCTCCGGCGCGCACGCGACGAAGTGCATGCCCATCTTCGTGCAGCCGACCATGAGCGAGTTGCCCATGTTGTATCTCGCGTCGCCCATATATACGAATTTAATTCCCTCAAGAGTGCCGAAGCGCTCCTTCACGGTCAGGAAGTCGGCGAGTATCTGCGTCGGATGGTATTCGTTCGTGAGTCCGTTCCACACGGGAACTCCCGCGTATTTCGCAAGATCCTCGACAATCTCCTGTCCGTAGCCTCTGTACTCGATGCCGTCGAACATCCTGCCGAGTGCCCGTGCCGTGTCGGCGATGCTCTCCTTCTTGCCGATCTGCGATCCCGACGGATCGAGATAGACCGCCGTCATTCCGAGGTCGGAGGCCGCGACTTCAAAGGCGCAGCGCGTGCGCGTGCTCGTCTTCTCGAAGATTAGCGCGACATTCTTTCCCTCGCACAGTCTGTGAGGAGTTCCCGCCTTCTTGTCGGCCTTCAGCTTTGCGGCAAGGCCGATGAGAGAATTTATTTCGTCCGGCGTGAAATCGAGAAGCTTCAGAAAGCTTTTTCCGGTAAAGCCAAGCATTGTTTAAGTCCTTTCTTATTCGGCGCAGACCTCTGCGATGACGTCAAGCGCCTCCGCGAGGAGCTCCGTCGGGATGTTCAGCGCGGGAAGAAGCCTGATCTTCTCTTTTGCCGTAAGGCAGAGAACGCCTTTTTCGATGAGCTTTGAGACGATCTCCTTCGCGGGCTTTTCGGGCAGGATGCCGATCATGAGGCCGAGTCCCGTGACGCTCTTTATTCCCGGTTTTCCCGTGAGAGTGTCGAAGATCATTTTGCTCTTTTCGGTGACCTCATCCATGAGCGCGTCGTCGATACGCGAGAAAATGTTGACGGCTCCCGCGCAGCAGACGGGGTTTCCGCCGAAGGTCGAGCCGTGGTCGCCGGCAGAATATACGTCGCTGACCTTGTCGCTCAGAAGCGTAGCTCCGATCGGAAGTCCGCCGCCGAGTCCCTTCGCGGTCGTCACGATGTCGGGCTCGATGCCGTAGTGCATATAAGAATAAAGCTTTCCCGTTCTGCCGTTGCCGGTCTGGACCTCGTCGACGATGAGCAGGATGTCGTGTACCCTGCAGTACTCCGCGAGTTCCGTGATGAACTCACGGGACAGCGGCACGACGCCGCCCTCGCCCTGGATGCACTCGATCATGACTGCCGCGACCTCGCATCTCGCGCATACCGCTTTGAGTTCAAAGAGCTCTTCTCCTGCGTCGATGTACTCAAATCCCGGTGTCAGAGGGCCGAAATGGACGTGGAAATTAGTCTGTCCCGTTGCGGCGAGAGTCGTGACCGTTCTGCCGTGGAAGCTGTTCTTGAGCGTTACTATCGTCGAATATTCCGAGCCTTTTTTCTTCGCCGCCCATTTTCTCGCCGCCTTGATGGCACACTCGTTTGCCTCAGCTCCCGAGTTCGAGAAGAAGACCTTTTTCATGCCCGTTTTCTCGCAGAGCATTTCCGCGAGATCAGCGCACGGAGACGTATAGTAGAGGTTCGAGGTGTGCTGAACGAGAGAGAGCTGGCGCGTTACCGCCGCCTGCCATTCCCCGTCGGCCGCGCCGAACGCCGTCACTCCGATGCCGGAGCCGAGGTCGATGTACCTCTTGCCGTCCGTGTCGAACATCTCCGAGCCCTTGCCGTATGCGATCTCCACCGGGAAGCGCGCGTACGTGCCGGCAACGTATTTTTTATCTTTTTCGATAATCTTTCCCATATTACTTTACCACCATAGTTCCCGCGCCTTCATCGGTCAGCAGCTCCATCAGTATCGAGTGAGGGATCCTGCCGTCCATGATCGTGACGTTCTTCACACCTTTGTTAATTGCTTCTATGCAGCAGTCGATCTTCGGGATCATGCCGCCCGACACGATGCCGTCGCTCTCAAGCTTTTTCGCTTCCCCGACGGTGACCTCGGGGATGAGAGTCGAGGAGTCAGACGGATCGCGGAGAATACCCGCGACGTCGGTCATCATGATGAGTCTTTCGGCGCCGAGCGCACCCGCGACGTATGCCGCCGCCGTGTCGCCGTTGATGTTGTAGCTGTTGCCCTTCGCGTCGCAGCCGACTGTTGATATGACGGGGATGTAGCCTCGCTCGAGCAGGTCGTCGACCGCCGAGATGTTGACCTTCGTGATCTTCCCGACGTATCCGAGTGCCTCGCTCTTCGGCACAGCCTCGATGAGTCTGCCGTCCATGCCGGAGATGCCCATCGCCTTGCCGCCCTTCATCTCGAGAAGGTTGACGAGCGTCTTGTTGACCTTTCCGGCGAGCACCATCTGCACGATGTCCATCGTCTCGCGGTCGGTGACGCGGAGTCCGTCGACGAAGACGGGCTTCTTGCCGAGCTTATCCATCAGCTCCGTGATCTCGGGACCGCCGCCGTGCACGAGCACGACCTTGATGCCGATGAGCCACAGAAGGACGATGTCCTCCATGACCTGGCTCTTCAGGTTTTCGTTCACCATGGCGTTGCCGCCGTACTTCACGACGACGGTCTTGCCGGTATACCTCTTTATGTACGGAAGTGCCTGAGTCAGCACCTCTGCCCTGTCATAATTTGAAAAATTCGTATCCACGGTCTCCTCCGTCAGGTGCGGTAATCGCCGTTGATCTTAACGTAATCGTAAGTGAGATCACAGCCCCATGCCGAAGCCGAAGCGTCTCCCTCGCCGAGCGTCACGAGAATGTCGATCTCGTTTTCAAGCAGGATGTTTTTCGCGGTCTCTTCGGAGAAATCGACTCCGGCACCGTCCCGGCAGACCTCGATCCCGCCCGCTTTTGATGCGAACGAAACGCCGATCTTCGTGACGTCCACGTCTGCTCCGCTGTAACCGATCGCGCAGAGGACGCGTCCCCAGTTGGCGTCAGAACCGAACATTGCGGCCTTGAGTAAACTCGAGCAGATGACGCTCTTTGCGACCGTCTTTGCCGTTTTCTCATCGGCGGCTCCCGTGACCCTGCACTCGAGCATCTTCGTCGCGCCCTCACCGTCGCCGGCGATCATTCTGCACAGGCAGACCGTCACGGTGTTGAGAGCCTTCATGAATTCGTCAAAGTCTTCGCCGTCTTCCGTGATCTCGTCGTTACCCGCCATGCCGTTGGCGAGGATCGTGACCATGTCGTTCGTCGACGTGTCGCCGTCGATGCTTATCATGTTGAAGGTGGAGGCGATGTCCGTCGAAAGTGCCTTCTTCAGCATTCCGGAGGAGATCGCCGCGTCGGTCGTGAGGAAAACGAGCATCGTCGCCATGTTCGGATGGATCATTCCGCTTCCCTTTGCCATGCCGCCGAGACGGCAGATCTTGCCGCCCACGGTGAACTCGACCGCCACTTCTTTTTTCTTCGTGTCCGTCGTCATTATCGCTTCCGCCGCGTCGGAGCCGCCGTCAGCCGAGCGAGCCGCCGCGAGTGCGGGAAGCGCCGCCCCGATCGGAGCCGTGCCGCGCCGCTGACCGATGACGCCCGTGGAAGCCACGACCACGTCGTCGGCCTTGCATCCGACGGCGGATGCCGTCATGCGGCACATCTTTTCGGCGATCTC
>JAKSPW010000070.1 GCA_024404435.1 Clostridia bacterium
GCGCGGCTTGCGTCAAGCACTTTGCCGATGACGACATACTCGAACGCATCAACGTCCGCGGAGTCGAGAACCTCATTTCCGTCTGCCGCAGAAAAGACGCGAAGATGGTGCAGATCTCGACTACCTCCGTGCCCGGTATCCATACCGCCGAGAGCTACGAAAAGGGCATCAAGATGCACGAGAACGAGCTCTTCGTCATAGACGACATGGACAATAAATACGGGATTTCCAAGTATCAGGCTGAGCTCCGTATGTTCGATGCAATAGAGCAGGGCTTCAAGGGAAAGGTCATCCGCGTCGGCAATCTTATGGGCCGCTACAGCGACGGAGAATTCCAGGCGAACATCGAGACCAATATGTTCCTCAGCGGCATCCGCGGCTTTGCCACGATGGGCAAGTACCCGATCAGCCACATGACCGACCCGATGAAGTTCTCGCCGATCGACTGCACGGCGCGCGCCGTGGTGCTCCTTGCGGGAACGAACGACAAGTTTACCGCGTTCAACTGCGACAACCGCTACGGCTTCGATGAAATGAAGATCATCGACGCGTGCAACCGCTGCGGAGTGACGATCGTCGCGGCTCAGGACGAGGAATACTACGCCGAGTACAGAGAAAAGCTCGGCGACGAAAAACTCAACTCAAGACTGAACGGCCTTGCGGCGTACGACATTCAGGACGCCCACGCGGTGGAAACGGACAACCGCTTCACGACGAACATCCTCTACCGCATCGGTTTCTCGTGGCCGCTCGTCGACGATTCGTATCTCGACCGCGCGATCAACAGTATCCTGACACTCGATTATTTCGAGTTTGATGAAGAGGACGGCGAATGAGAAAACAGAAACACAAAAAATCGATAGCGAAGAAGGTAACGAGGTACGTTTCTCTTACGCTTGTCGCAGCGCTTATTATCGTTGTCGTCGCGTCGTTCTTCTTCGCGAGCCGCAACGTCCGCGACAAGAACAGAAAGTACTCCCGTGCCGTCGTGACGCTTTTCGGTGATCTTATCGCTTACGAAGCGATCATGGACGCCGAGGAAAACCCGTTTTCCATCAGCCCCGGGAACGGAGAATTCATCCTCATTTACAGTGAATATCTGATCAAATGGTTTGATGCGGACAACGTCTACGTTTACACCGTCGATCCCGAGAACGGAACGAAAACCATTCTCGCGGCAAGCACAAAAGACGAAGACGGAAATACTGAAAGCTATACCGACATCGTAAGGAACGTCGCTCCGACGGAAGAAGAGATCGCCGTCTGGAACGGGGAAAAGCCTTACGGCGAGGTGATCTCCGACAACGAGTTCGGTCACGAGATCGGAACGATCATCGGAGAGAGCGACGTATACGGGAACCGCTACATCGCCGCGATCGACGTGAATTACGACGATTTGATGAAGCAGACCGTTTCGCTTTTCCTCGTCATCAGCGGTATCGCCGTGCTTCTGATCATCGGAGTCTATATCGCCGTATATTTCATCATCAAAAAGCTCGTTTCCCGTCCCGCACGGGAGCTCAGCCGGACGATGCAGGAATTCGTTGCGGACGAAAAGAGAGAAGCGATCACGCTTCCCGAAACCGACACGGAGGAATACTCGATGATCTCCTCCGCGTTCAACACCATGACAGACAATATCGACAGATATCTCGAAAGCATAAAAGAGCTCACCCGCGACAGGGAGAGACAGAACACCGAGATAGATATTGCCGCAAGGATCCAGAAGGGGCTTCTTCCGCCGACGTCCTGCGACTCGGCAGGCTGCTTCATACGGGCACTGAATACGCCCGCGAAGTACGTCGGAGGCGACCTCTACGATTATGAGAAGCTCGATCCGAGACGCACCCTCGCGGTGATCGCCGACGTGTCGGGTAAGGGAATATCCGCCGCGATATTCATGGCGGTAACTCTTATTCTCATAAGGCAGTTTGCAAGGACGAGCGAATCTCCGGACGAGATACTCCGCAAGGTCAACGATACGCTGTCGGCTAATAATTCCGAGCTGCTTTTCGTCACTGCCTTCGTGGGGATCTACGATTCCGTGACGGGAAAGCTCACCTATTCCAACGCAGGACACGATCTGCCGTACCTCGTCGGAGAGGACGTGGAAACGCTTGACTCCGCGACGGGAACTCCGCTCGGCCTTTTCGAAAACGAGAGCTACCCGCTGAACGAGACCTCGCTCACCGAGGGCGAAACGCTCTTCCTCTACACGGACGGAGTAAACGAGACGGTCAACGGAGAAAAGCGCTTCTTCGGAAACGACAGACTCAAAGAAACGCTGCGCGGTTTTGCACGCTCCGGAGAGACGGATGCCGTTTCATACGTCATGAGAGCGCTTGACGCGTTCTCGGACGGAGCCGAGAGGCACGACGACGTTACGATGCTCGCGCTGACGAGGCGGTCGGAATTGAAGCTTGAGCTGAAGGCTAATACGAAAGAGCTTCCGAAAATAAAGGAAGCAGTATTCGGTCTGCCGGTCTCAGAAGCGGAAAAAATGAGACTTTATCTCGCGGCAGAGGAGCTGTTCACGAATATCTGCACGTACGCTTACGGAAACGACTCGACGGGCGACGAAAAGGCGACCTTCAGCCTGACTGCCGGAAGCGAGATCACGATGCGGTTCGAGGACGGCGGCATCCCGTTCGACCCGACTGCGGACAGCGGCGCGCCCGACGAATATGACGTCGACACGATGATCGGAGGAGTCGGCAGATTCCTCGCGTTCTCGTTCGTCGACAGCGCGGAATACGAATACAAGGACGGCCGGAACGTCCTCACGTTAAAGAAGAAAACCGAGGAGGATAACGTATGAATATTTCAACGGAAAAAAGCGACGGAAAAGTGACCGTCATACTCGAAGGCTGGCTCGACACGCTGTCGGCTCCGGCTCTCGGAGAGGCACTCGACGCCGTTGAGTCGGCTGAAGAACTCACGCTCGACTTCACGGCGGTAGAGTATATGTCCTCCGCGGGACTCAGACAGGTGGTCGCAGGGCACAGAAAAGCAAAGGAGCTCGGCGCCGCGTTCTCCGTGATCGGAGTCGGCGACGAGGTCATGAGCATTTTTAAGCTGACCGGCATCGACAAAAAGCTCACGGTCAAGGCAAAATAAGGAGGATCAATGGAAAGAATCTGCAAATTCCTGAAAGACGCGGGAGTATATTATCTCGCGACTCTCGACGGCGACTGCCCGAGAGTCAGACCATTCGGCACGGCACACGTTTTCGAGGGTAAACTCTACATCCAGACGGGCAAAAAGAAACCCGTCTCGCATCAGATCGCGGAGAATCCGAAGGTCGAGTTATGTGCCTTCATGAACGGCACGTGGCTCCGACTCTGCGGTGAGCTCGAAGAGGACGACAGAGTCGAGGCAAAGAAGTCGATGCTCGACGCTTATCCCGAGCTCCGCTCCATGTACGACGAAAACGACGGCAACACGCAGGTGCTTTATTTCAAAAACGGCACGGCGACGTTCTCGTCTTTCACAAGCGCACCCGAAACCATAAAGTTCTGAAAATACAATCACTTAAGAAAAGAGGACAGAAATGAACAACAGTAACAGACCTCACAGCCGTAAAAAGACCGTCGGTACGGGAAGTGCAAGCTTCGGCGGCAAGGGAAGAAAGGTAAACACCGGCTCCTCCTCGCCCATCGGCGGAGGGCAGAGAAGAGAAAAGAGAACTTCCGGATACAGCACCGGCTCGCAGTCCACGGGTGCCACGAGAGCATCCTCGGGCTCGGGACTCAGCCTCAAGAAGATCCTTATCATCGCGGTAGTCGTCATTCTCCTCGTCGTACTTCTCGAAAAGTGCGGCGGCACGGGGCTCCTTTCCGGACTCATGGGCGGCGGCAGCAGCTCGCTCGGCTTTACCGGACTCAACAGCTCGTACAACGGCGACAACACGCAGACCTCATATAAAAAGCCCGACTACAGTGTAGCGGACTATGCACGTGACAAGTATTACGTACCGTCTTCAAAGGGCGACGACACAGTAAACGTCATGGTTTATATGTGCGGTACCGACCTCGAGTCCAAGTACGGCATGGCGTCGAAGGACATCGTCGAGATGGCAAAGGCAAAGCTTTCCGACAACGTCAACGTCATCATCGAGACGGGTGGCTGCAGCAGTTGGCAGACGAAGGGCATCTCAAGCTCCGTCAACCAGATTTACAGAGTACAGAACGGCTCGCTGAAGCTTCTTGAAAAGAGCTTCAACAAGAAGGCGATGACCGATCCCTCGAACCTTACGGACTTCATCAAATACTGCAAGGATTACTGCGATGCAGACCGCAACATCCTCATTTTCTGGGACCACGGCGGAGGATCGATCTCCGGCTACGGCTACGACGAGACCAAGAGCAGCTCATCGTCCATGACGCTCGCAAAGATCAACACGGCGCTGAGCGATGCAAACGTCAAGTTCGATATCATCGGCTTCGACGCCTGCCTCATGGCAACGCTCGAAAACGCACTCGTCTGTGAAAACTACGCGGACTATCTGGTCGCTTCCGAAGAAGTCGAGCCCGGCACCGGTTGGTACTATACGAACTGGCTCACCGAGCTTTCTGAGAATCCCTCGATCAAGACCGTCGACCTCGCTCAGACGATCATCGACGACTTCGTATCGGCAAACTCTTCGAGCAGCACGGGCGTGACGCTTTCCGTCATCGACCTTGCAGAGCTTGACGGTAAAACCTTTGCCGATTCTTTCAACGATTTTGCAACTTCCACGACAAATCTCGTGAAATCCGACGACTATAAGGTCGTTTCCGACGCCCGCGCGGGTGTCCGTCAGTTCTCTGCTCAGAACAGGATCAATCAGGTAGACCTCGTCGACCTCTCAAAGAGGATCGGAACGGACGAGGCTGAAGACTTTGCCGATATCCTGACGAACGCCGTCAAGTACAACAGATCCACCATCACGAGCAGCTACGGCGTCAGCATCTATTTCCCCTATGAGACCACGAGCTCCGTCAAGAGCGCAACTGCGTCTTATAACGAGATAGGACTCGACAAGGCTTACTCGGATTGCATCAAGTCGTTCGCAAGCCTTGAATTCGGCGGACAGATCGCCGGCGCGGCTTCGCAGACACAGTCCTCCGCTGTCGGCGGCGACCTTCTCGGCTCGCTTCTCGGCTCGCTCACGGGCGGCGGCTCTTCGACCTCTCCCATCGACTTCCTTGCAGGCTCCTTCCTCGGCGGCGGCTCCTCGCAGACCTCGTCTGCAGGCTTCGGACTTGACGCTTCGACGATTATCAACCTGCTCGGTTCCTTCAAGGGCAGAAGCATGCCCGAGGAATATGATTGGGTAGACACCGATCTTATCGCCGACAATGCGGAATACATCGCAGGCTGCTATCTCGATCCGTCGCACATCACGCCGTCCGAAGGCGGATACTATAACGTCCTCGCTCTTGAAGAAGAGGAATGGGATCTTATCCAGACGATCGAGCTCAACGTATACGTCGAGGATGAGGACGGATATATCGACCTCGGACTCGATAACGTATTCGACTTTGACGAAGACGGAAACCTTATCCTCAGCACCGACGGAACGTGGCTGACGCTTAACGGAAACCTCTGCGCTTACTACCTCGTATCCGATACGGAGCAGGACGACGGCTCGTTCGTCACGGTAGGACGCATCCCCGCTCTCCTCAACGACAGACTCGTTAACCTCGACGTCGTCTTCGACGAGGTGAAATGCCCCGAAGGCAAGGTCGTCGGAGCGACTCCGATGTACGAGGATGAGACCGACGTCCTCGCAAAAGGAAACGTCGAGATCAAAGCGGGCGACACGATCGAGCTGATCTGCGATCACTACAATTTCGACGGCAGCTTCGACTCGAGCTACACTCTCGGCAAACAGTTCAAGGTACCGGCAAGCGGTCTGAAGCTTGAAAACCTGAAGATTGACGCCGTGTACGATGCAACGTACAGAATCACCGATATTTACGATAACCACTATTGGGTTGACGTCGACTGAAAAACAAAAACTCCGGAAGCGTAAGCTTCCGGAGTTTTTTATGCAGTTTCGAACTGTGCCTCGTAGAGGGAACGGTAGAAACCTCCCTTTGCCATGAGGCTTTCGTGGGAGCCCTGCTCGACGACCTCGCCGCCGTTCATCACGAGGATGTTGTCTGCCGAGCGGACTGTGGAGAGCCTGTGTGCGATGACGAAGCAGGTCTTGTCCTTCATCAGCTCGCGCATCGCGCGCTGGATCTTTTCTTCCGTCTGCGTATCGACGTTGGACGTCGCCTCGTCGAGGATAAGCATATTCGCGTCGACGAGCATTGCCCTTGCAATAGTCAAAAGCTGCTTCTGTCCCTTTGAGATGCTTGTTCCGTTGTCGGAAAGGACGGTGTCGTATCCGTCGGGCAGACGCGAGATGAACGAGTGGATGTGTGCGGCACGGGCTGCCGCCTCGACCTCTTCGCGCGTCGCGTCGGGCTTCGCGTAAGCGATGTTCTCGAAGATCGTTCCGTGGAAGAGCCACGTTTCCTGAAGCACCATCGCGTAGGCGTGCCGCAGTGAGTCTCTCGTCAAAATCCTTACGTCCTTATCGTCGACGGCGACCTTGCCGTCGTCGACGTCGTAGAAGCGCATCAGAAGATTGATTATCGTCGTCTTTCCGGCGCCCGTCGGACCGACTATCGCTGTCAGCGAGCCGGGCGGCGCCTCCATCGTGAAGTCCTTGATTATCTGTTTGTCCTTCACGTATGAGAAGTCGACGTCATCAAGCGTCACTCTGCCGCGCACGTCCGTGAGCACCTCGGCGTCTTCCGCGTCGGGTGCTTCGGGATCAGCGTCGATCAGGCCTAATACACGTTCAGCCGCCGCTAACGCGCTCTGCAGCTCGGCTATTATGTTTGCGACCTCGTTGATCGGACCCG
>JAKSPW010000071.1 GCA_024404435.1 Clostridia bacterium
CGGCGGGCTTCTTCTCGCCGTCGGATTCCGTCTTCTTTGCAGCCGTCGTCTTTGTGGTCGTTGTCTTCTTAGCAGGCGCCTTTTTTGCTGCCGGCTTCTCGGCTTCGTCGGCCTTTTCCTCAGCCTTGTCTTCAGCCTTCTTAGCGGGAGCTTTCTTAGCGGGAGCCTTCTTTGCAGCGGGCTTCTTATCGGAAACCTCTGCATTTTCCTTTACGAGGTCGACTGCCTTCTTGACCATGAGGTCTTCCTTCAGTCCGTCTTCGGGAACTGCGTTCTTTACGTCCTCGGGCTTCATGCCGTAAGCCTCTGCAAGACGTGCGCACTCAGCTTCGACTTCCTCGTCGGATACTTCGAGCTTTTCGAGCTCTGCGATCTTTTCGAGAGCGAGTCTCGTCTTGACCTGACGCTCTGCGTCGGGTCTCATCTGCTTCTTGAGCGTTTCGAGATCAAGTCCCGTGTACTTGAAGTAAGTCTCAAGGTCGAGTCCCTGCATGCGGAGTCTCGAATCGTAGTCGCGGACGAAGTTCTCCGTCTCGTTCTCGAACATGACTTCGGGAATGTCGGCGTTCAGCTTTTCGATGAGAGCGGCGATGATCTGCTCTTCAACCTCTGCGTCTGCGGTCTTTGCGTTTCTGTCTTCGATTTTTGCCTTTATGTCGGCCTTGTATTCATCAAGTGTGTCAAAATCGGAAACGTCGCGTGCAAATTCGTCGTCGAGAACGGGAAGCTCGTTATACTTTATGCCGTTGAGGTGGCACTTGAACACTACGGGCTTGCCCGCGAGCTCTTCTGCGTGATACTCCTCGGGGAAGGTGACGTTTACGTCGAAGTCTTCGCCGATGCTGTGTCCGACGATAGCTTCCTCGAAGCCGGGGATGAACTGGCCGGAGCCGAGCTTGAGATCGAAGCCTTCAGCCTTGCCGCCGTCGAAAGCAACGCCGTCGTTGAAGCCTTCATAGTCGAAGTTTACGGTGTCGTCCATCTGTGCGGCGCGATCCGTGACCTCGATGAGTCTGGAGTTGCGGTTCTGAACTCTGCCGAGCTCGTCGTCAACGTCCTTGTCCGTTACGGGGGCGACTGTGCGTGTGACCTTTATGCCTTTGTAGTCCGCGATCTCAACGTCGGGCTTTACAAAGAACTTAGCAGTGAGAACGACACCGTTCTCGTCGATGGACTCGACGTCGAACTCGGGTCTGCTGACGATCGTCTTATCAAAATCCTTTATTGCATCTTCATAAGCCGTGGGAAGGATCTCGTTTACGGCATCTTCATAGAAGACTTCCTTACCGTACATCTTCTCAACGATTGCACGGGGAGCTTTACCCTTTCTGAAGCCGGGGATGGTGATGTTCTTTACGGCTTTGTGGTAAACTTTTGAGATTGCAGCCTCGAAATCGGAACGGGAAGCGTCAAAGGTGATCTTAAATTCGTTCTTTCCGAGCTGCTCGGTGTTCTTGAGACTCATTTCTTTATGTCCTCCAAAAAATTATGTCTTTTTTCATAGCTTATTATATTGTATAATTTTTTCTCTGATATGTCAATGCCAAAAGTGAAAAACAATTCGGGAATTTATTAAATATAAATAGTAAAAAACAACAAGTTTTTCCGTTTTTCTCAGATTTTGGTCAGAAGCGGGATAAAATCAAGAAAGTCGGCCGAGATGAGAGTCAGCGGAATTCCGTGAGTCCCGTCCGTCTGAGGCAGGTCGTATCTTCCGTGGATGTGGCCGAAAAAGCATCGGTCGACACCTCTGTCCTTCATCAGCGAAATTTCTTCTTCAAAGACGAAATCGGTCGTTGCCGGCGGAAAGTGCAGATAGACCTGAACGGGGAGCTTTTCTTCTCCCTGCAGCTTTTCCGCTTCGTCGAGGCTCGCGCCGAGCCGCGTGAGCTCTCGAGCCTTCAGCTTCGCAAAATCCGCGTCTCTGTCCGCTCCGGCGAGCTTTCCCTCGGGAAACCAACCCTTTGTGCCGCAGACGATGCGGTCTTCGACGACGTAGGCGTTGTTGTGCAGGAACGAGACCGACGTGATCCCGCGGTCTTCAAGGAAAGCGGTCATCTTCGAGACCGTCGTCCACCAGTAGTCGTGATTTCCTTTGCCGATCAGCTTTTTTCCGGGCAGGGAGTCGATAAAGCGAAAGTCCGCCTCCGCCTCGTCGAGGCTCATCGCCCACGAAACGTCGCCGGGGATTATTACCGTATCGCGCTCCGTCACGACGGCACGCCATCTTTTTTCGAGCTTTTCGACGTACCCCTGCCATCTTGAACCGAAAACGTCCATCGGCTTCGGTACCGAGAGGGAAAGGTGCAGATCCGATATGGAGAAAACTGACATAACGGCTCCTTAAAGATTATTTTTTCAAAGCGACGTTCGGCATTTCGGAAGCGTCGACGACTCTCGTGAATCTCACGGGAAGCGTGAGGGTACGCTTCAGCGGTGCGGGGATCTCCGTACCGGAGATGCTGCTGAGAGTTCCGAGTATTTCGGACGGCTCGTCGGAATCGATCGGACGGCCGAGGGAGGCGGCGACGTCTGCGGCGAACTTGTACGGGCTCGCGGTGGATGCGATGACGGTCACCTTCTTGTCGCCCGTTTCCGTCACGTATTTTTCGGCGCATCCTACACCGACTGCGGTGTGCGTGTCGATGAGGTATCCGAATTTATCGAACGTTCTGCCGATCGTTTCGGCGGTCTCTTTTTCACTCAGATAATATCCGCTGAACACGCCGCCGATCTTTGCCATGATGTCGGCGGGAAGCGTGTATTTGCCGTTCTCTTTCAGTTCGTTCATCAGGCGGGAGGTAAGTTCAGCCCCGCCGACGACGTAGAGAAGTCTTTCGAGGTTGCTCGAAATGAGGATATCCATCGACGGAGACATCGTCTTGAAGAACTCTCTCGTTCTGTCGTATGTGCCGGTCTTCAGGAAGTCCGTCAGCACGCAGTTGGAGTTCGATGCGCAGATGAGGTGCGCGATCGGGAGCCCCATCGTCTTTGCGAGATATGCCGCGAAAATGTTGCCGAAGTTGCCCGTCGGAACGCAGACGTTGATCTCGTCGCCGAGCTTTATGCTGCCGTTTTTCACGAGGTCGCAGTAAGCGGAGATATAGTAAACGATCTGCGGCGCAAGTCTGCCCCAGTTGATCGAGTTCGCGCTTGAGAAGAACGATCCCGCCTTCTTCGCCTCATCTGCGAGAGCAGCGTCGGAGAAGATCTCTTTTACGCCGTTCTGCGCGTCGTCGAAGTTGCCTCTGACGGCGCAGACGTTCACGTTTTCTCCCTCCTGAGTCGTCATCTGCATCTTCTGCATACGGCTGACTCCGTCGACGGGGTAGAAGACCGTGATATCGACTCCGGGTACATCGCGGTAGCCTTCGAGTGCTGCCTTGCCGGTGTCACCGGAGGTCGCGACGAGGATGTGAGCGCGGAGCTTTTCTCCCGTCATTGAGAGCGCGCGGGAAAGGAGCCGCGGCATGATCTGGAGCGCCATATCCTTGAAGGCGCAGGTCGGACCGTGCCAGAGCTCGAGCGTGCTGAACGTGTCGTCCATTTTGCGGAGGACTGCGGCGCCGCCCGGGAATTTTTCTTCCGAATATGCCGCTTCGCAGTCGGCCTCAAGTGCCGCCTTGTCGTAGTCTGTCAGATACATCGACAGAACGTATGCGGCGCGGCGTGCGTATGAAAGCGGTATCAGAGCCTCGACGTCGCCGCTTGAAAGATGCGGGATCGAATCGGGCATATAAAGTCCGCCGTCGGGAGCGAGGCCTTTTTTGATCGCTTCGGCGGAGCTGACGTATGCAGGTGTGTTTGACGTGTCTCTTGTACTGCGGTAGTTCATTTTATTTTCCTTTATGCAATATTGTTGATCAAGAATTCGTATGCGTTTGAGAAAAGTATCTTTTCTCTCTGAGCCGACGTGAAGCCCGCTTTTTCAAGCTCCGCGTCGAGATTCGGCATCTTCGACGCGTCCTCGAGACCCTTTGTCACGTTCGGACCCATGCCGTCGAAATCGCATCCGATGGCGACGGAGTTTTCTCCCGCGAGGTCGAAGATATATTTTATGTGGCGCACCGCGTCGGCGAGCGTTGCCTTGCCATTAGTGAGGAACGGCGGGAATGAGTTGATGCCGATGATGCCGCCCGTTTCTGCGATCGCGCGGATCTCGCCGTCTGTCAGGTTTCTCGTGTGCTCCCGCAGAGCGAAGGCACACGAATGTGTGGCTATCACGGGCCTGCCGTGAGATTTTGTGATCTCAAGGATATCCTTCGTCGTCTGTCTCGACGCGTGTGATACATCGGGGATGATGCCGAGCTCTGCCATGCGGTGAGTTACGTCTTTCCCGAAGTCCGTCAGCCCCGCCGCCGACTCGTGAGAGCCGCCGATGCAGGTCTCGCCGCCCCACATGAGCGTCATGACGCGCACGCCGATGTCGACGAGCTCGTCGACACGTTCGATCTTTCCCGCCGTGATGCGCGAATCCTCGACCGTCAGCACGAAGGACGGCACGCGCCCGACGTTCTTTTTGATCTCGTCCGCGCTGCGGCAGATCGCGCAGCCGTTTTCTTCGACTTCTTTTTCAAAATAGTCGACGACCTTCAGAAATTTCTTATACTGCTTTTCGTCGTCTTCCTTTTTCCACGCGCAGTATGCGGCGAGCTGAAGATATTTATCGTAATTTTTGACTTTTTCGAGATTTATGTTGAGGTCTCCGTCTGCGAGCTTCTGCTTTCTGAAGCAGAGCTCGAACGGCGTGTCACAGTGAAGATCGCAATAGTTCATATTCTTCTCCTTGGGTGAACCACATTCTTGAAATGCCGTATATCGAGCACCTTGTGTCTCTTTTTGTTCGGGTCGACGTATACTTCGACGGCGTCTATCCTCGGCGAGAGATCGCCGACCGCGTCGGGATTTTCCGCGATATATCTCGTCGCCGCCTCGAGCATATTGTGCCGCTTCGCGGGAGTCAGTGCGTCCGCCGGTCTGCCGTAGAGGGATTCTCCCGGCACCTGATGGCGGGTCTTGACTTCGACGAAAAGGAGATGCTCGCCGTCGCGGGCGATGATGTCTATCTCGACCCTGCCGACGTAGACGTTGCGCCCGACGATCCGATATCCGTTTCTTTTTAAGTATCTTGCGGCGTCGCGCTCACCGCGTCGGCCGAATTCACGGTTGTTCATTCAGTTTCTCCGCTTCAAGCGCGAGCTTGTCTTTTTCTTTTTCGACAAATGACAAAAATGATTTTCTGTGTATGGGAGACGCTCCGTGCATGAAGACCGCGGGCTTGTGGGACTTCGTCGGGTAGCCCTTGTGTCCCGCGAGTCCGTATTCGGGGTACTCCTTGTCATATTCGACCATGATGCGGTCACGGGTGACCTTGGCGAGAATGGATGCCGCAGCGATCGACGGAGATTTCGCGTCGCCTTTCACGATCGCCTTCGCGGGATAAGCAAAGCCTCTCGTCTGATTGCCGTCGACGAGCACGAGGTCGGGAACGACTCCGGCCGCTTCTATCGCGCGTCTCATGGCGAGCAGGGAAGCGTTCAGTATGTTGATCTCGTCGATCTCCTCGGGGGACGCCATGCCGACTCCCCAATAAAGTGCGTTCTCTTTTATTACGTCGAAAAGCGCGTCTCTTTTCTTTTCAGAGAGCTTTTTCGAGTCGTCGAGTCCTTCGATCACGAGTCCCTGCGGCAAAACGCACGCGCCTGCCACGACGGGACCGGCAAGCGGGCCTCTGCCCGCCTCGTCGACGCCGATCAGAATGAAATCGCCGCCGTCTCTGAATTGCTCGTCAAAAGTAAAGTCCATATTTTCAGGGCCTTTCAAGTGAAATAAGTCCGATCTTCGTGCTTCTGAACTCGTCGAGAACGATAGCCGCAGCGCGTTCCGTGTCGAGCTCTCCGCCTGAGATCAGGAACCCGCGCTTCTTCGCGACTGCGGCGAGGAGCTCGTAGTCCTTTTTATCCGTAAGGGACGCGGGATCGAGCTTGTATCTTGCGCAGAATTTGTCGGGATACGTGTCAAAGAGCCTTTTGCAAAGCTTTGCGGCAAGCGTTTCCGTGTCGAGGATCGCGTCCTTGATCGCGCCCGTGAAGGCGAGATTTTCGCCGATCGTCTCGTCCTCGAACTTCGGCCAGAGTACGCCCGGCATGTCGAGCAGCTCGATGCCGATGTTCGTCGTCACCCACTGCTTTGACATCGTGACGCCCGGTCTGTCTTCGACTTTTGCCTTTTTTGCGCCCGAAAGCCTGTTCACAAGTGAAGACTTGCCGACGTTCGGGATTCCGACGATCATCGCGCGGATCTTTCTGCCTGCCATTCCCTTGGATTCGTATTTCTCGAGCTTATCTTTCAGTATCCTGCGGCACTCGGGAGCGACGGCTTTCAGCCCTTCTCCCGTCACGCAGTCGATGGCAAGCGCATTTCTGCCCTCGGCACGGTAAGCGTCTATCCATTTTTTCGTGATCTCGGCGTCCGCCATGCCCGACTTGTTGAAGAGCGTTAAGACGGGGCGCGTTTCGGTGAGTGTCTTGATTTCGGGATTTCGGGAGCTTTGCGGGATCCTCGCGTCGATCAGCTCGAAAACGATATCAACGAGCTTGATGTTCTCCGATATGAGACGGCGCGTTTTCGCCATGTGTCCCGGGAACCACTGTACGTTCTGTGACGGCATGTTTACCTCAGTTATGCGGATTTGTGAATATTTTGAACTTGTTTATCGGTGAGAGACGTGCATAGACCTTTCCGACGATGCATCTCTCGTCGATCTGACCGATCGCGGAGATACGGCTGTCTGCGGAGTGGTGACGGTTGTCACCCATCACGAAGACCTTGCCTTCTTCGACCGTGAACGGATACGAGATATCCGAGAACGGAGCAT
>JAKSPW010000072.1 GCA_024404435.1 Clostridia bacterium
GACGTAGGGAGAATACCACGTATTCTTCTTCGTGTCGGGGAACGTGTCGGGAGTATATCCCGTTTCGGGAGCACCCGCAAGTCTGCCGAGGATCGTCACGAACATGGCCCTTGACAGAGCTCCGTTCGGGCTGAACTCGGTGTCCGAGACGCCGCCCATGATGCCGGCTCTCCACACCGCGTCGACTGCGGAGTAGTACCAATTCTTTTCTTTTACATCTCTGAACGGCATTTTGCCGTCTTCGGCATACGAGAAAACGCAAAGAGCTCCCACAATGAAAACGACGGCAAGTATGATCGACAGAATTTTCTTCATCTTACACCTCAATGCTCAATGCTCAATGCTTATCTCACAAAGAAATACTGCGGCAGGTCGGCAGTGCCGTCCTGCCGCAGTACTGTGTACGTCTCTCGCGGTTATCTTCTGAGGCCGAGTCTTTCTACGATCGAACGGTAACGCTCGATGTCGGTCTTCTGAAGGTATCCGAGAAGGTTGCGGCGATGTCCGACCATCTTGTGCAGGCCGCGGCGGCTGTGATGGTCTTTCTTGTTGACCTTAAGGTGCTCTGTGAGGGTGTTGATGCGATGTGTGAGGATCGCGATCTGGACCTCGGGAGATCCTGTGTCACCGTCGTGTGTCTTGTACTGCTCGATAATCGCCTGTTTTTCTTCTGTTGTGATCATTTTTCTTCACCTCATAAAAATATTTTTCAGTCCCGGGGCTCAGTTACCGGCGGGTGAATCACCAATGCGACCGAAAAAACGTATTTCGTGTTTTTCAGACGCGGTGCTTATATCCGGAAACCGTGCTCTGGGCACTGTCAGATTATTATATCACGGATTTTTCTTTTTGTAAAGGGTTTTTTGATATTTTATTATATTTATATTATTGGAGATTATCTTGACTTTGAGTTCGAAATATGCTAATATCAGTTCAGGACAAAATGACCCGCAGAAAGGACGATTTTAACAAAAATGAAAAAGATTCTTCTTCCCGAAAAAAGCGAAAACGTAAACTATTACCGTGCAAATCTGCACTGCCATACGAAGATCTCCGACGGCGCGAAAACGCCCGAGCAGATCAAGAAGGACTACATGGCTCACGGCTATTCCGTAGTCGCGTTCACGGACCACGACGCGTTCGTTCCGCACAACGATCTGACCGACGAAAATTTCGTCGCCCTCAACGGCTTCGAGCTCGACGCCTCCGAGGAGAAAGCGAACGAGATGCACTTCAACCGCGTTCTCCACATCTGCCTCGTGGCACTCGACCCCGACCGAGAGCTCGACGTCTGCCACCACCGCTCGAAGTACATCTGGAGCGAAGAGGCACGCCGCATGGTCAAGCACGACGAAAGTCTCCCCGACTACGAGAGGTCGTACACTCCCGAGTGCATCAACGACATGATCAAAAAAGGTAAGGACGCCGATTTCTTCGTCACCTACAACCATCCCGTATGGTCCGTTGAATCCTATCCTCAGTACATGTCCTACAAGGGCATGGACGCGATGGAGATCTTAAACTACGGCTGCGTCATCGAGGGCTTCGACGAGGACAACGGTCACTGCTACGACGATATGCTCCGCGGCGGCGAGAGGATCTACTGCATCGCCACCGACGACAACCACAACGGTTATCCGGACGACTCTCCCTACACGGACTCCTACGGCGGATACGTGATGATCGCCGCTGACAAGCTCGAGTACCGCACGATCGCGAAAGCACTGAAGAACGGCGACTTCTACAGCTCCTCCGGCACGTTCTACCACGACGGCCCGGAAGTGCTCTCTCTCGAGTACGAGGACGGTGTCGTCACGATAAAGACTTCTCCCGCAAGACACATCAGCTACATGACGCAGAGACGCCGCTGCTGCTGCGTGGAAGCGGAGCCCGACGGCTTTGTCACCGAAGCCAAGTTCAAGGTACCGCACGACGACGGCTGGTTCAGGATCACAGTCACAGACCACGCCGGCTTCAAAGCATACACCAACGCGTACTTCACGGATGAGCTTGAAAAATAATTCACATCAATAAACCGAAAGGTGAAAATATGGACTCGTCTTTACTTCACGGCTTTACCGACGCGGCCTTTTACGAAAAGTACGGTCCGAGCTTCGGATACCGCAGCGGCGCGGCGGTATTTGAGGAAGGGATGCGCGACGGCGCGCTCGTCAGCCTGAGCTATAACGCCGCAGGTTATCTGATGACCACGAATCCGCTTCCCCGACCTGCGTGGATCGATCTCGACAACAGAAACTATATAATTTTCCCGCGGCCTGAGTCGTTCGGTCTTTCGGTCGACGGCCAGTCCCTGAACTCGCACTGGGAATTCGTTTCGTTTGAAAAGGAAGAAGCAAACGGGAAGACGACGGCTGAAATAAAACTGAAAAATAAGATCCGCCCCGTAGAGGTCACGGTCTGCACCGAGCTCGACGGCACGCCGGTCTTCCGCCGCTGGATAGAAGTGAAAAACACCGGAGACCGCCCTGCGGCGATCAACGAGCTCTCGCCCCTTTCCGGCGCCCTGCAGGCCGTCATCAACGCCGACTCTTATCTGAAAGACGGCGAATCCCTGTACAGACTCGGTTACCTGCGTTCTCACCGTTGGTGCGACGAGGGCGAGTTCACGTGGATCGACCTGCCGGAGGAAATTTTCACTGTCGCCGGACGATACCGCAGAGACCGTCACCGTCATCCCATGTTCGTGCTGCAGAACCGCGCCACGGGAGAAAACTTCATCTGCCAGATGGAGTGGTCGGGCGGCTACGCCTTTGAATTCGACAATCAGCAGTACGGCCCCGATCCCTCGACTCCGAGGCAAAACAACGCCCTCTCGCTCAGGGTCATGATGGACTCGCCCGAGCCCGTTTACGTCATGGAGCCCGGTGAGACGTTCGTCAGTCCGAAGGTCGACATCGGCGTGCTTTTCGGTGATCTCGACGACGCCGTGAACGCCATGAACGACCACGTGAGAAAGTCCGTTCTCACGCGCCCCGACGACGCTGATTTCGATCTGATCGAAAGCGGGATCGGCCCGGAATACGATATGTCCCGCGAGTCGACGCTCAAGGCAATTGACGCCGCCGCTGATATCGGCTCCGAGGTCTTCTTCATCGACGCCGGGTGGTACCTGCCGCCTGACGACGACAGATGGTGGGCTTTCTGCGGGAAATGGACCTTTGACACCGCGCGCTACCCGAACGGCATAGACGAGATAAGGGAATACGTCCACGCCAAGGGAATGCGCTTCGGAATGTGGATGGATGCCGAGCGCATCTGTTCCGAGAGCGAGATCTCGCGCGAGCACCCCGAATGGATCGCAAAGCTGTACAGCGGAAAGCCGAACGGCTCGGGCAACATTGACCTGACGAATCCCGAAGCCGCCGCGTGGATGCGCGCCCAGATCGTGCATCTCATCGAAGACTACAAGATAGACATGTTCCGCCTCGACTGGAACGTCAGCACCTTCAACCTGCAGAACTGCGCCGAAAACGGCGAGTATCTCGAAAACACCTTTGCCCGCCACAGCCGTGCCGTGTACGATGTGTACGAGAGCATCAGACGCGAATACCCGCACATGATACTCGAGAACTGCGCGGGAGGCGGCGGACGCACCGACCTCGGAATGGTGAAGAATTTCAACCACACGTGGGTGTCCGACTGGCAGAAAGCTCCGCGCTCGTTCGGCATCACGAACGGCATGACGCTCTGTCTCCCGCCGGAGTGCATCGACAGACTCGTGGGCGGTCAGGGCTCGTATACCGCGGGAGATATCAGCTTCCAGATGCAAGGCCTCATGTTCACGCATCCGACCTTCGGCGGAGTCTTCCCTCTCGATCAGGCACGTCATTCGGGACAGCTTCAATATATCCGCCGTTACGTGGAGTTTTATAAATCCTTCGTGCGCCCGATGATCCGCGACTGCAGGATATATCATCACACTCCGGAGCTCACGTTCCCGTCCCCGCGCGGGTACGGTATCCTTGAGATGACAGCAGCGGATAAGAACCGCGGGATGCTCGGCGTGTTCCGACTCTCCGGCCCGTCCGACGACGAAAAAGTAATAAGACTCCGCGGCGCCGACGTGTCGAAGAAATACAGACTCACCTACGTCGATTCCGGCGAAAGCACTGAAACGGACGGCTTCGCCTTGAAAAACGAAGGCATCCGCATCCGTCTCGGAGGCGCGCTCACAAGCGAGCTTGTGACGTACGAAGAAATATAATAAAACGGCACCCCAAAGGATACCGTCAAAATAAAAAATACTGCAAAGGAACGTAAAAAATGAAAAAGATCCTCCTCCCCGAAGAAAACGAAATTACAAAATACTACCGTGCGAATCTGCACTGCCATACGAAGATCTCCGACGGCAGAAAGCTGCCGGCGCAGATCAAGGAAGACTACATGGCTCACGGCTATTCCGTCGTTGCCTTCACGGATCATGACACTTTCGCCTGCCACAACGAACTGACCGACGAAAATTTCGTCGCACTCAACGGATACGAGCTCGAGGCAGACGAAGACGACAACCACGGCAAGAATTTCAGATACACGACGCACATCTGCTACGTGGCGCTCGATCCCGACAGAGACACCGGTGTCTTCCACAGACCTTCCAAATTCTATTGGCCGAACAAGGAAAACCCGCAGTTCGAGTGCGATATCACGCTCACCCATCACGAGCGCTCGTACACTCCCGAGTTCATCAACTTCATGACCGAAAAAGCTCACGAGGAAGGCTTCTTCGTCACCTACAACCATCCCGCATGGTCGGTCGAGTCCTACCCGCAGTACATAAACTACAAGGGCATGGACGCGATGGAGATCTCCAACTACGGCTGCGTCATCGACGGTTACGACGAGGACAACGGTCACTGCTATGACGATTTCCTCAGAAACGGTCAGAAGCTCTACTGCATCGCGACGGACGACAACCACAACGGGCATCCCGACGATTCACAGTACAGTGACTCCTACGGCGGATACGTGATGATCGCCGCCGACAAGCTCGAATACCGCACGATCACAAAGGCTCTGAAGGACGGGATGTTTTACAGCTCCACGGGCACGTACCGCCACGTCGGGCCGAAGATCCTCTCGCTCACATTCGAGGACGGAAAGGTCACGATCAAGACTTCCCCCGCAAAGAGGATAAACCTCATGACCTGCCGCCGCCGCTGCCTCATCGAGGAGGCTCCGTACGGCGAATACGTGAATGAAGCTACCTTCAACGTGTCGAAGGACGACCGCTGGTTCAGGATCAACGTCCACGACGACGCGGGCTATAAGGCTCACACCAACGCGTACTTCACAGAGGATCTTTTTGAATAAAAATATAGCTTATTTATAAAAAAACACGCCGCATGGCGTGTTTTTTTGATGATGACTTTATTTATCCCGTTCTTCGTCCTTGATTATCATTTTCGCAGCCGTCAGCACCGGAACGCAAAGCACGCCGGCGATCGGCCACACGATCCACGTCGACTTCCAATCGTTTGAAATGAAGCTCCACGCCAGATATCCGGCAGTTACGATGCACCAATATGCCGCGCTGACCGCGGATACCGCGCTCTTTTTCTCCTTCCGGCGGTACTCGCCTTCCTGAAGAAGTATCTGATAGCTCTCCTTTACCGTGGAGACGCGGACAATCATGTAGACTCCGACTGCCACGATGCACAGCAGGAGCGCGGTCATGGAAACGACGACGGCGTCCGACGCTTTCATCAGCGCGGCCACGATAAGCGGCAGAGGAGAGAGAACGCACAGAACGATGCCGAGAGACAGGGCCCTGACGTAAGTCGGCTCATACGCCGCGTTTTTCTCTTTCACAAGTCCCGTGACTCCGTACGCGGTCTCAAATTCCTCCGTTTCGAGGTAGCCGAAGCGCTCGGATCGGCTTCCCGACGTAACGAAAAGGAAGACAGCCGCCGCCACCTGAATGAACAGCGCGGCAAGCCCGATCACGCAGGCAGCCGTTTCGGTCACACCGCCGATCTTTTCCACGGCAAGTCCCGCCAGAAAGATCAGCAGGACCGGGCTCAGAACGCACAGCAGCACGCCGAGTGCGGCAGCTTTGCTCTGACTTCTCATCACGGACATGAACGCGTTTGCTTCCTCCATGGAAACACGCCGGAGCGTCCCGTCTGAGTCTGCCACGTCGGGCTCGCTCTTTTCATGCTTCGCGTCATCCTTCAATAGATAATCGGTCGTGACCGAGAACAGCTCCGACATGGCGATGATCTTCTGCAGATCAGGTACTGACTGCGCGCTTTCCCACTTGGAGACCGCCTGCCTTGAGACTGACAGCTTTTCCGCAAGCTCCTCCTGAGAGAGTCCGAGCTTTTTTCTTTCTTCAATGATTTTGTCGGCTAATATCATATTCATACCTCCTGCCGTCATGATGGCATGATTATACCGCGTTTTCGCGATTTACGCCACCAATCGGAGCTTGCAATTAGTCAACCGCCGGTTGCGCGGAGGATTACCGGACGTTTTTCCGCCTCTTCACGAGGACAGCCGCTCCGAGGCAGATCGCCGAGGGAAGCAGAAATTCCGCAGCACGGATGACCGCGTAAAGATAAAACGGTGCCGAGCCGAATTGATATGCTTCAAAATAGTCTCTGCACAAGAGCACGGCGAACAGGACGGCAAAAAGCGCCGACGCAGCGAAAAGTATTACGGACAGTTTTTTCTTGTTCATTACAATGCCTCGATTTTCGTTCTATAATACAATTATAACACAAATATCACGCCATATAAAGGATAAATCGGAAAAAGCACTGCGCAGCAGTGCTTTTTTAATAAGCATTCCATTGTAAGGGAATGGGGGCATAGGCGGC
>JAKSPW010000073.1 GCA_024404435.1 Clostridia bacterium
CAGAATTTCAGCGTCAGCGCAACGACGTAGTCGTCGTCCGCTTCGCCACTGTAAAACGGGGCAAGGTACTGATCCGTTCTGCCCTGACTGTCGACGGTGTCCCACAGAGCGTAGAACCACGTCAGCTGGCACGCGCCGTACATGTCCGTCGGTTTATCCCATGCGACGCGCCGTGCGTTTGCGGCAGCCGCGCGAAGCTCTGCGGCGTCGCGGGGTGAGTCCGCCTTGTCGGCGAGAGCGTCGGCACAGTCGGCGTGCTTCTTTATCCATTCGGAGAAGCCGAGCATGAGTATGCGGCACGCCTCGTAAAATTCTTTTTTGTTTTTGTCGTCGGTCAGCGAGTCGTAGTGGTCTATCTGCGCGACGACTCCGCCCACGCCGAGCGTGAGGAGCTTTCCGAAGTTCGGTATCGTGTGTCCCTGATATCCGCCCGTCCACCACAGACCGCCGTCCTTTGCGGCACCGTACGCCTCTTCTCCGAGGCGGGCGACTCCGACGGAGTCCATGTGCTCATAGTTCAACGGCTCGAGGCGGGGCCTCAGCTTTTCGACTCTCTCCGGTACGTCGGAGTTGAAATCTATCTGTATGCCCCAGCTGAAATGCTCTCTCACCGGGCGCATCGGGCGCGGGTATCCGATGAGATAGTCGCGCGGAAGTATGACGGGATCGGTCACCATCCACGATTCGACGATACCTCTTGCAAGGTTTATGACGTACGGATCGTCCGGATACTTCTCAAAGACGTCTTCAAAAGGCGTTTTCCCGTCGTCGGGAAGAAAGGTGAACGTGCCCTCGGATATCCTGACGTCGTCTTTTCTCGACTCATATCCGGCTCTGAGAGCGGCGCATCTTTCCGAAAAAACGTATTTTTCCCTGATGTCTTTCATTTTTGTCATTTCTTCTTTTTCTTTCCGAGAAGAACGGCCGCGCCGATCACTCCGAGAGCGATGCCGGCAAACTTTGCGACCTTCTTATAGGATATGGGCGTGGAAGCCGGCTGATTCTTCACGTTCGAGAAGAGCCACTTCACGTTGTCGGTGTCGGAGTAGACTCTGTCCCAAATGCCGTGGCCTTCGTCTTCAAATTCGGTGTAGCTGATCATTCCTCTGCCGTAGGATTTGATCGCCTTGCAGGTCTCACGCGAGCCCTCGACCGGCACGGCGCCGTCGAGCTTGCCGTGGAACGCCCTGATCGGAATCTCGGCGAGTGCTCTCGCCTGAGAGGGATCGGCACCGCCGCAGAGAGGCATGCCTGCCGCGAAGATGTCGGGATGGCGCATGAGCATATCCCACGTGCCGAATCCGCCCATCGAAAGACCGGTGACGTAGATGCGGTCGCGGTCAACGTTGTATTCGAGTACGAGATCCTTGATGATCTCAACGACTGCCTGAAGCTCGCGGGACTCCGTAACGGTAGCGACGGAATAGTTGCCCTTCGCCCAGGAAGTGTATACCCACTGCTTGTCCTCGGGGCACTGGGGAGCGAAGACGATCGCGTTGCCGGCGGGGGACTCGGGGTCGTCAAAAATATGCTGGATGCCGACCTGCGCCTGCTTTACGTTATCGGTACCTCTCTCACCCGCACCGTGCAGGAACACGAGAAGGGGATAGAGAACGCCGCAGTCGTAATCCTTCGGTATGTGGAGCCTGTACGGCATCGTGTAACCGTCGCTCGACACGTGGAGCTCGGTTGAAAAGTCTCTTTCGGGAATGATTTTCTCTTTTGTTTCGTTTGACATGGCGTCCTCCTTAAAGTATCTTATCAAGTCTTTCCACTGCTTCGGCAGTGGCTTCATGCGTTCCGAATGACGTGAGGCGGAAGAATCCTTCGCCCTGCGCGCCGAAGCCCGCACCGGGAGTTCCGACGACGTTTGCCGTGTTCAGCAGGTAGTCGAAGAATTCCCACGAGCTCATGCCGCGCGTGCATCTGAGCCAGATGTACGGCGAGTTTTTGCCGCCCGTATAGAAGATGCCCTTGCCCGTGAGGAGGGAAGAGATCATCTTCGCGTTTTCCATATAATATTTCACGTTTTCCATGCACTCTGCGTAGCCTTCGGGTGTGAGAGCCGCCTCTGCGGCGCGCTGGATGACGTAGGGAACGCCGTTGAACTTGGTCGCCTGACGTCTTTCCCACATCGCGGAGAGCTTCAGCCCGGAAGCTTCAAGTTCGGCGGGTACGATCGTGAAACCGCATCTCGTGCCTGTGAAGCCCGCCGCCTTCGAAAGCGAGCAGATCTCAATGGCGCACTCTCTCGCGCCGTCAAGCTCGTAGATCGAGTGCGGAATGTCGCCGTCCTCGATGAACGCCTCATACGCGGAGTCGAAGATGATGAGCGAGCCCGTTCTGACGGCAAAGTCCACCCACTCCGAAAGACCCGCTCTGTCGTAAGCGGCACCCGTCGGGTTGTTCGGCGAGCAGATGTAGATGACGTGGCCTTCTCCCGTGATGCCGTCGGGCGAGGGAAGGAAACCGTTCTCCTCGCATGCGGGGACGAGAGTCACGTTCCTGCCGGACATGACGTTCGAGTCGACGTAAACGGGGTAGACCGGGTCGGGGATCAGTATGCTGTTCGTGCCGAGAATGTCGACGATGTTGCCGAGGTCGCTCTTCGCGCCGTCGGAAATGAAGACTTCGTTTCGATCGAGCTTCACGCCGAACTCCGTGTAGTGAGACACTACAGCGTCGCGTACGAAATCGTAGCCGTGTTCCGGCGCGTAGCCGCGGAAGGTCTCGGCGCGTCCCATCTCGTCGGAGGCTTTTTTCATCGCCCCAACGACGCGGCGAGTCAGCGGACGCGTCACGTCGCCGATGCCGAGTCTGATGATCTTGGCCTGCGGATTTTCCGTCTGGAAAGCGGAAACTCTGTGCGCTATCTCGGAAAAGAGATAGCTCTGCGCGATATTCTTGAAATTTTCGTTGATCTTTATTTTCATGGTTTTACCTCAAAACTCAATGCTCAATGCTCAATGCTCGTACCTGAATACTCCGTCGTAGGAGAACGCGGCGGGGCCCTCCATCGTGACCTCGAGGCTTTCGCTGACTGTAATTTTCAAATCTCCTCCGAGCAGATGGATCGTGATCGCCTCTCCGACGGGAGAATAACCGTTAAGCACCGAAGCGACCGCAACGGCGCAGGCACCCGTGCCGCAGGCGAAGGTCTCTCCGCTGCCTCGCTCCCAGACTCTCATCTCAAGCTCGGTGGGCGAGATGCGGCGCACGAATTCCGTGTTGACTCTCTCGGGGAAGATCGCGTGGTTTTCAAAATCGGGACCGATCGCCTCAAGATCGAGACACTTCACGTCGTCGACGTAGGTGACGGCGTGCGGATTGCCCATCGACACCGCCGTGATGCGATATTCGCGTCCCGCGACGGAGACGGGCTCGTTTATCATTTTCTCTCCGTCAAAGACGACGGGAACGTCTGCGGGAGCGGTGATCGCGCGTCCCATGTCGACGGCAACGGTCGAAACGGCACCGTCTTTGATATTCAGCTTCAGCGTCTTGATGCCGCTGAGCGTTTCAAGCGTTATGACTTCCTTTTTCACGACTCCGCGGTCGTACAGATATTTTCCGATGCAGCGGGTGCCGTTTCCGCACATCTTTCCCTCGCTGCCGTCCGCGTTGAACATTCTCATCCTTGCGTCCGCGACACGCGACGGGCAGATGAGGATGACTCCGTCGCTTCCGACGGAAAAACGTCTCGGGGACATGATCTTCGCGAGATATTCCGGCTCGTCGACCTCTCCGTCCATACAGTTTATGTACACGTAATCGTTGCCGATACCGTGCATTTTCGTAAAGGCGATCTCTTTCATGGCTTCTCCTGAAAAAATAATTATCTACTATATATTATCGGTCAAAACCTCGCTTTTGTCAATACGGAAACGCACAAATTTCACTTGACGTGCCGAAGCTTTTTCAATTTATCGCTCTGCACGGGCGAGGAGAGGGGAAATCGTCAAAAAATCTTTTCAAATCGGCAGTTTTGTGGTATAATTACTCTGTAATAGTATGTTTTGAGAAACGGAGCCCCAAATGAGAGAAGTCATTCTTTGTAAATACGGTGAGATCATCCTCAAGGGTGCGAACAAATCGACCTTTGAGAGCATCCTTCTGAAGGACGTAAAGAGAAGAGCAAAAGCGATCGGAAACTATTCCGTGAGATATATGCAGAGCACGGTGTACGTCGAGCCGCTTGACGAGGATGCCGAAGACTCGATCGACGAGATGTTCGAGCAGATCCGCCACGTTTTCGGATTTGCCGGTGTCTGCCGTGCGGCGGCGTGCGAAAAGGACATGGACGTCATCGTTCCCCGTGCCGTCGAGTACCTGCGGGACAAGCTCCCCTACGGTGCCGTGATCCGCGCGGAAGCGAAGAGAAGCGACAAGAACTTCCCGCTGTCCTCTCCCGAGATCGCCGCCGAAGTCGGAGGCGCGATCCTCGAAGCCCGTCCCGATCTGAAGGTCGACCTCAAGAATCCCGAGGTCACGATCCGCATCGAGATCAGGGACAAGGAAGCCTACATCCACGCGGGACAGGAAAAGGGCGCAGGCGGTATCCCCGCGGGAAGCGCCGGACGCGGACTCCTCCTGCTGTCGGGAGGCATCGACTCTCCCGTCGCCGGATACATGATGATGAAACGCGGACTCGCCATCGACGCTCTCCATTTCGAGAGCTTCCCGTATACGAGCGAGCTCGCCCGCGAAAAAGTGCTGACGCTCGCGAAGGAGCTGACGGAGTACTGCGGGCGCATCTGCGTGCACGTCATCTCGCTCACGAAAATTCAGGAAGAGATACGCGACAAGTGCGAGGAGGATTATTTCACTCTGATACTTCGCCGCTTCATGATGCGCCTTGCGACGATGTGTGCGGAGGAAAACGGATGCCTTGCCATCGTGACGGGCGAGAGCCTCGGTCAGGTCGCCTCGCAGACGCTTCCGGCGATCGTCGCGACTGAAGCGGAGGCGGGAGTTCCCGTCTTCCGTCCGTGCATCGGACTTGACAAGGACGAGATAGTGGTGACGGCAAGGCAGATCGGCACGTTCGACACGTCGATACTGCCGTATGAGGACTGCTGCACGGTCTTCACGCCCCGCCATCCGAAGACGCGCCCGGAGATAGCGAAGATCGAGGCGGAGGAAGCAAAGCTCGACCGCGAAGCGCTTATAAAGGACGCATGGGAATCAAGATACAGAGTCGTAAGATACCAATTTGAAAACGGGGGAGCAAACTATGAACGTTAAGGACGAAAGAAACCTCGCACTGCTCTGCGATTTTTATGAACTGACGATGGGACGCGGCTACTTTCACTCCGAGGTGAAGGACAAGATCGCGTATTTCGACGTATTCTTCCGTCGCGTTCCGGACGGAGGCGGCTACGCCATCGCCGCGGGACTCGAGCAGATCGCTGAATATATCAAGGGACTTCATTTCACCGAGAGCGATATAGAATTCCTGCGCGGAAAGAAGATCTTCGACGAAGAATTCCTCGAATATCTGAAGACCTTCCGCTTCACGGGCGACGTCTGGGCAGTTCCCGAGGGAACCGTCGTCTTCCCGTACGAGCCGATCCTGACCGTACGCGCTCCCGTGATCGAAGCACAGCTTATCGAAACCTACATTCTTTTGCAGATAAACCATCAGTCTCTTATCGCAACGAAGGCGTCGAGAATGGTCAGAGTCGCCGACGGCAGACCGATCTCCGAGTTCGGCTCGCGCCGCGCACACGGCGAGAGTGCCGCAGTCTGCGGAGCGAGAGCCGCATACATCGGCGGCTGCGCGGGAACTGCCTGCGCTCTGTCCGACAAGCTCTTCGGCGTGCCCGCGGGCGGCACGATGGCACATTCTTGGGTGCAGATGTTCGACACCGAGTACGAGGCGTTCGAGACGTACTGCAAGCTTTATCCCGAGAATCCGACTCTGCTCGTCGACACTTACAGCGTGTTCGATTCCGGTATCCCGAACGCGATAAAGGCTTTCAAAAACGTGCTCTGGCCCCGTGGGCTTAAAAAGTGCGCCATCCGTATCGACTCCGGCGACATAACCTATATCACGAAGAAGGCAAGACGCGTTCTCGACGAGGCCGGACTTACCGACTGCAAGATCGTCATCTCCAACTCGCTCGACGAGTACCTCATCCGCGACCTGCTCTCTCAGGGCGCCCAGATCGACTCGTTCGGAGTAGGCGAGAGACTCATCACCGCGCAGAGCTGCGCCGTTTTCGGCGGCGTTTACAAGCTCGCGGCGACGGAGGACAGGAACGGTGTTATCACTCCTAAGATAAAGATCAGCGAAAACATCGAAAAGATCACGAATCCCGGATTCAAGAAGGTTTACAGATTCTACTCGAACGAGCAGGGAGGAAAAGCCGAGGCCGACCTCATCTGCCTCTTCGACGAGACGATCGACGAGGATGCTCCGATCGAGCTGTTCGATCCGAAATACACCTGGAAGCGCAAGACTCTCACGGATTTCACGGCAAGAGAGCTTCTCGTGCGCGTTTTCAGGGACGGCGAACTCGTTTACGACTTCCCGCCGCTCGCAGAGGTCAGGGATCACTGTGCCCGCGAGGTCGCGACGATGTGGGACGAGGTCAAGAGATTCGAGAATCCGCATAACTACTACGTCGACCTCTCGCAGAAGCTGTGGGACCTCAAGAACGGTATGCTTAACGACCGCACGAAGCGGGAAAAATGAGCACGTGCACTCTTTGTCCGCGTAACTGCGGGATCGACAGAAGCGTGACGTGCGGCAGATGCGGGTGTACGGATGAAGTCATGCTTGCCCGCGTGATGCTCCACATGTGGGAGGAGCCGTGCATCAGCGGAACGCGCGGAAG
>JAKSPW010000074.1 GCA_024404435.1 Clostridia bacterium
GATAAGAAAATGCCGCAACGGCTACGATATTGCCGAAGCCGATCTGAAGCAGAGAGGACCGGGTGATCTCTTCAGTGAGAACGGCGTGATGCGGCAGCACGGAAAGTCGTCGCTGACTCTCGCCTCAAACTGCACGGACACGTCACTGATCGCGCTTGCCGCCGAGATGGCGAGCCGCGTGATAGAGAGAGACCCCGAACTGATACTACCCGAAAACGAGCGCATAAAGGCTCTCTGCGAGTCCTTCACCGACAAAAACGAAAATACTATGAATTAAAAAAATCCCTTGTGCACAGCACAAGGGATTTTACTCATTCGGGAAGTTTCATGTATCCGTCCTTCACGAGACCGATTTTTCGGAGGATCCCGTTGAAGACGAGGGACAGTACAGCGGGGAGGATGAAGCAGATAAGCACGAGACCGATGATCTGAAGTGCACCGACCTCGCCTGTGTATCCGTTCTCGGGCGAGAACCAGCCGAGAAGCAGTCCGATCGGGCCGAGCAGACCGCACGTTCCCATGCCGGAATTTATCGCCGCGCCGTACATCTTCATGCCGAACACGCAGACCGCAAGCGGACCTGTGACGGCGGAAGCGAGAGTCGGAGCGATCCATATCTGCGGATGCTTAATGATGTTCGGCACCTGGAGCATGCTCGTTCCGAGTCCCTGCGAGAGGATGCCGCCCCAACCGTTTTCACGGAAGCTGATGACCGCAAAGCCGATCATCTGTGCCGAGCAGCCTGCAACGGCAGCCGCGCCCGCTATCGCAAGTCCCTCGGACGAGCCGATAGCCGCGGCACTTCCGGTCATCACGAGTCCCGCGCAGATCGCGGCGCTCGAGATCGGGAGCGTGAGTACCATGCCGATGACGACGGAAACGACGATACCCGTCACAAAAGGCGTCTGGATCGCCGCCCAGCCGATGAAACGGCTGATATATCCGGCGAGAGTGCCGATGTAGGGAGCCACGAGGATCGAGAGGACTCCGCCGACGAAGATCGTGACGAATGGAGTGACGATGATGTCGACCTTTGTCTTCTTCGAGACGAGCATACCGATCTCAGCGGCGATGATAGCGATAAAGAATACCGCAAGCGGGCCGCCCGCGCCGCCGAGAGCATTAGCAGCCTGACCGACGGCAGCCGACGAGAATACGACGAGCGGATGAGCCTTCAGCGAATAAGCGATCGCCGCAGCCATTGCGGGACCTGCCATTGCCTGAGCGTACCCGCCGATGTCGGAGAAAAAGCCGAGGTGAGGTATCATTCCGAGAGCCTTGAAGATCGTGCCGATGAGCAGGGAAGCAAAGAGTCCCTGCGCCATGGCGCCCATGGCCTCGATAAAATATCTGTGCAGAAGTTTTTTGATTTTTTCTTTCATAAAAACCTCCTTATAAACGCAAAAGCCGTCTGCGGAGCAGACGGCTTTTATTATTTACCGATTATTTCTGCTCTTCGATATTGATATTGTTGTCAGCTTTCTTTCTGCTGAGAAGAACGTTGGTGAGAATACCGAGGATAAGAGCGAGAGCGATGGTCGTGATGTTGACTTCACCGAAGGAGACGGAGAGTCCGCCGATACCGGCGATGAGGATAACGGATACTACGAAGAGGTTTCTGTTGTCCTCGAGGTCGACCTTCTGTACCATCTTAAGACCGGATACTGCGATAAATCCGTAGAGAGCCATGCAAACGCCGCCCATTACGCAGTTCGGGATCGTGGAGAGGAATGCTGCGAAGGGAGAGAGGAACGAAATGATGATGGCAAGGATTGCAGTTGCCCAGATCGTGATAACGGATGCGTTGCCGGAAATAGCGACACAACCGATGGATTCGCCGTAAGTCGTGTTGGGAGCACCGCCGAAGATGGCACCTGCCATGGAGCCTACGCCGTCACCGAGAAGAGTTCTGTGGAGACCGGGCTCTTCGAGAAGATCCTTCTCAATGATGGAGGAGATGTTCTTATGGTCAGCTATATGCTCTGCGAAGACAACGAATGCAACGGGAACGTATGCAACTGCGATCGCACCGACGTAAGACCAGGAGAGATCCTTGACACCGTCGATTGCGTCTTTCCAGAGATCCCATGTCGGGAAGCTTACGAACGTGGAAACCTTGATGTCTGCGAACAGATCCTTGAGCGCGGTAAGGTCGACGACCTTGAGAGCGTCGATGCCGGCGTTGTCACCGATGATGGTGAGGATGAGGGAGAAGACGTAGCCTGCGAGGATACCGATAACGAACGGGACCATCTTGAGTGTCTTCTTGCCGTAAACGGAGCAGACCATCGTAACTGCGAGGGTTACAAGACCGCAGAGGATTGCGATTCTGTAGTCACCGCCTGCGGGAGCCGTCTTGAGGTCGTTGATTGCGCTTCCTGCAAGAGAAAGACCGATGATGGCGACTGTCGGCCCGATGATGACAGCAGGCATGAGCTTGTTGATCCACTTAACGCCGACGAGCTTGACTACGATAGCGATGATGACGTAAACGAGACCTGCGAAAACGGCACCGATAATGAGGCCGAGAACGCCGAGCTGTGCGGAAATCGCACCCGTGAATGCAGCTGCCATGGAGCCGAGGAATGCGAAGGAAGAACCGAGGAATACGGGGCTCTTCGACTTCGTGAAGAGAAGGTATACGATTGTACCGATACCTGCGCCGCAGAGAGCAGCGACTGTGCTGAGGTTACTTACGGCACCTTTTCCCGTTGCTTCGAATGCAGCGGCGGTATTTCCGTTTGTGATGATCGGAACCACGATCGTAGCAGCCATGATTGCGAGGAGCTGCTGGAACGCGAAGACGATAAGCTGACCGAACTTCGGCTTATCTTTGATGTTGTAGGCGAGTTTCATGTTTCCCTCCGAATGATAAAAATTGTGATTATATTAAAAATACTTCCGTATTCTAATACCGACATGAAAAAACGAGGCAAATGCTTCAGCATTTACCTCCTTTCGATCAGAATTGTCCGAGCCACAACAAGTTGCCCTATTGGGTAAAATAATAACACAATATGTTGCGCTTGTCAATACGTTTTTCGACTTTTTCGGATTATTTTTGCGTTTTATCACGACTGTGAGCCACGTCATAAAATGATTTTGAGCGTGTTATACGCAAGAAAGGAAATATATGACAAATTTCACATATAACAGACGCAGAGCGGCGGATTACGCGCTGAAATGGGCGTACAGACGGAACCCGCTTTTTACGGACTTTTCCGGCATCGGTGGCAATTGCACGAACTTCGTCTCACAGTGCATTTTCGCGGGCTCCTGCGTCATGAATTTTGAGGTGACCTTCGGCTGGTACTATCTCTCGCCCGAGGACAGAGCGCCCGCGTGGACGGGAGTGCAGTACTTATATAACTTCCTGACCACAAACGGCGGTGCGGGGCCTTTCGGCAGGGAGGTGGACGCATTTGAGACGAAGGTCGGTGACGTCATACAGCTCGCGAACTCCGAAGGGACCTTCTATCATTCCGTCCTCGTCGTCGGCAGCCTTGACGGAGAGCCGCTCGTCGCCGCACAGTCGAATGACGCATTCGCAAAGCCCTTGTCCGCCTATGACTTTGCCTCCTCCCGCGGGATCGCCGTCAACGGTGTCCGCGGTGAAAAGAGATGTGACTGCTTTGAGAAGTTCTATAACGGAGAAGACCTCACGGTCTGCTGAGAGTCATATTGCGGCACGCCGCCTCATATTCTTTAGTAAGTTTTGACCGAAAGAAAGATGAGGTAATATAATGGCGAGTGAGAGCATATACCGCGACGTCGCAGAAAGGACGAACGGAGAGATATTCATCGGCGTCGTCGGGCCCGTCAGAAGCGGAAAATCGACGTTTATCAAGAAGTTCATGGAGTCGGCGGTCATCCCGAATATCGAAAGCGAATACGACAGACAGAGAGCGCGGGATGAGCTTCCGCAGAGCGCGGGCGGGCGTACCGTCATGACAACTGAACCGAAGTTCGTGCCGGACGAGGCGGTGAGAGTGACTCTCGACGGAAACACTCCGCTCGACGTCAGGCTCATCGACTGCGTCGGGTACCTGATCCCCGGCATCCTCGGCGACACCGAGGAGGGAACAAAGCGCCTCGTGCACACTCCGTGGTCAAAAGAGCCCGTTCCGTTCGAGGCGGCGGCGGAGGACGGCACCCGCAGGGTGATCGCCGATCATTCCACCGTCGGGATCCTCGTCACCTGCGACGGCACGATCGGAGACCTGCCGAGAGAAAACTACGTTGAGGCGGAGGAGCGGATCGTCCGCGAGCTGACGGAGCTCGGAAAACCGTTCGTTGTCGTTCTGAATTCGGCAGATCCCGGCTCTCCCGATGCCGAACGTCTCGCGCTCTCGCTCGAGGAAAAATACGGCGCGCCGGTGGCACTCGTGAACTGCCTCGACGTAGATGCCGAAGACGTTGAAGCGATAATGAAGCTGCTCATACCCGAATTCCCCGTAAAGGAAATATCGGTTGACCTGCCGTCGTGGATGACGGTCCTCGACGGAGACCACGGGCTGAAGAAGACCGTGACGGATTCGGTCACGTCGTCCTTAAGCGGCATCGGCAGGATGTGTGACGTTGAAGAATTCTGCCGTCGGCTGACGGAAAAGATAAAGGCTTCGCTCACTCCCGCCGAAGTCGCCGGAGAAGTGGACGGCGAGATCGAAAAGCTCGATATGAGCTGCGGAAACTCGGAAGTGATACTAAAGCTTCCGGAGAGAATGTTTTACCGCATCATCGGAGAGCAGACGGGCATTTCCGTTGATAACGAGGCGGAGCTTCTCTCGGTGCTCCGGCAGCTGTCGAAGATGAAAGCCGAGTATGAAAAGTACGCGGATGCCATAAACGACGTGAACGAGAGAGGGTACGGCATCGTCCTGCCGGACGCGGAAGACCTGACTCTCGACGAGCCGGAAATCGTGCGGCAGTCGGGCGGATACGGAATAAAGCTGCGTGCTTCGGCTCCGTCGATACACATGATAAAGGCGGGCATCGAAACGGAGCTGAGCCCGATCGTCGGCACTGAGGCACAGTCGGAGGAGCTTGTAAAATACCTGCTTGACGAGTTCAGAGAGAATCCGAGCGGCATATGGGACACTAATCTGTTCGGAAAATCCATATACGAGCTCGTGAACGAGGGGCTTCACTCGAAGCTCGGACATCTGCCGGAGGACGCAAGGGAAAAGCTCGGCGAGACGCTGTCAAAAGTCGTGAACGAAGGCGCCGGAGGACTGATTTGTATTATACTTTGATCAAAAAGCCACCCGAGAGGGTGGCTTTTTGAGTGAAGCGGGCGGCACTTCCGCCCGTTAAGAAGTTAAGCCGCGGACTTTGTCCGCTGTGAAGCAGTGCACTTTGTGCACAGTTAAGGAACACTTTTGCCGCAGGCAAAAAACGACCGACTGAATTCAGTCGGTCGTTTTTTTATTCGGAAACGAATTTCTGACAGTAGTTCGTAAACATTTGTGCCGTTTCCGCGCGGGTAATGAAATTCTGCGGGCGAAACACGAGCGCACCGTTTTTCTCCGAACCGTTAATAACGTTGAGGCCTTCTCCGGAAAGGAATTCTACTGCCGCTTCTGCCCAATCGGAAATGAGATCCGCGTCTGCAAACTTCTTCGGGGAACTTGATTCCGGCAGTTCCGCGTGATCCTTTGAATATCTGTATATCATTGTGGCAAGCTGCTCTCTGGTCACATAAGCATTCGGAGAAAGCTCTGTATCCGACGTGCCGATCATTATGCCCTCAAAGTATGCCCAGCGCAGTGCTTCTGCGTACCATCCGTCTGCTTTTATATCTTCATACTTCGTGCAAAGCTCTTCAAACGTCGGGAATGAAGCGTCGAGTTCTGTCTTGCAGCCGTCAAGTCTCCACAATACAGTCGCTGCCTCAGCACGAGTGAGATTTGAATCGGGTGCAAATCCGCCGACGTTGCGTCCTTTCATAAGATTGTGCTCCCTTACGAAATAAAGTGCGTCATCGTACCATTGGGGTATAAACTCGTCGAACTCCCAATAGGTGCCCAAAGAGAGTCTTACGGATTTGATATCGTCTGTGGAACGAAGACTGAGCTTTTCAAGAGCATCAATAAGCGTTTCTTCGGAAGGATTGTTGAACTCGATCTTATATTCATTTGTGTATATGTTGTAAGGAGAAATACTTTTCAGATCAAGTTCGGGGAAATCGTCAACAGAATCAAATCTAAGGGAAATCGGGGGACTTATCCAAAGTGCGTCATAATACAGTTCATATGGCTTATACTCCAGTGCTTTATAATTGTTCAGCAGTTCTGTAAAATCCGTCGGAGTCATCATTGATTTGGTGTCGGTGTCGTAACCTGCATACTCTATATCAACAGTAGACCTGTCACTTAGCTTTATTAACGCTTCTTTCACTGCATCTGTTGACGGCTCGCTGAAGTATAGTCTTAAGACGCTGTTATTACCACCGTCAAAGCAGTCGTAATCATAGTATCCGATTTTTCTGACTTTTTTCAGATCAAGTTCGGGAAAATCATCTACGGTGAACTCATTTTTTGCTGCTGACGCTTCGGGAGTCATGACTACAATAATCCAATTTACGTTGTAAGCATTGTTCTTTGTTTCGTAACTTGAGGGATTATAAAAATCCTGATGCTTCAAAACTGTTTCCGCGTTGACGGAAATCACTGACATAGACAATACTATAGCCGATATAATAATCAGAGATATTGCTTTCTTCATTTTTTATCTCCATTTCTCATAAAAATATTTTTTAAGAAGTCATATACTTAAATCAGATATTACTCCACTTTGAAAATATGGCGAAGCGTTTTTTCC
>JAKSPW010000075.1 GCA_024404435.1 Clostridia bacterium
GCAAGGGCGGCGTCGATGACGGGGGATGCCGCGTCAAAGAGGTTATGCATCGCGGGCTCGAAAACGTCGATGGACGCGCTCCCCGCTTCGGACACGCTGTCGTTGTAGTTCGCGTCCCCGCTCCAGAGCGACTCGGGAGTGTCGTCTCCGAGGAAGACGTCGAGGTCAACGACCGTTCTGAACGTCACCACTCTGTCGGAGAGTCCGAAGCACTCCGCGACGTTTGCCACGGTCAGATCCTCCATCTCGGTGACGGCGTACGGATCGGGGCAGGAGTAGTGCTCCACTATCGCCTCGGCGTTCCGGTGACCGTATTCGCCCTTCCAATAGCTGTCTCCCGAGAGCGCCGTGCCGAAGATCACTGCGGGCTCGCGCAAAACGGGATCGCCCGACGGGAAGTTGGCTTCGAGCACGCTTTTTGACGTCTCCGTCGAGCGGAGCGGCACCGATGAGGCGAGCTCATACGCCTTTTCCGCGAGGCTTCTGTCGAAGAGCTTGCTCGACACGGAGTCATACGATCCGTCGTGGAACCACGTCACGTCGGCGTCCGTATCTTCAAATTCGCGCACGTCGGCGGTGTGACCGAGCTCATTGTCGCAGGCGGCGGTGACGATCACGACGTCGCCGAGAGTCGTGTACTCCGCGCTCCCGCCCGCGCATCCGACCGAAACGACGAGCGTGTCGGAGAAGTCGTAATCGGGGCATGAGAACAGAGAGATCAGTGCAAGCGCGCAGGAGGTCTTGCCGGAGCCGGTGACGAGGATCGCGGCTCCCGTGCCGCGGTTCATATAGAAGTGTGCGCCGTCGGGAAGGTGGGGAAGGGCAGTCTCGTCCTCTCCCGCGCAGTATTTCTCATAAAAAAGCTGTGCTTCTCCCGGGAAGTCTCCCGCCATCTCATCGACCTCGAACTTCGGTACGATCAGGACTTTGATTTTTTCGGGTGCCGTGCTCTTTCCGCACGAGAAGAGGCAGAGAACGAGCGCAAGGCACACAAGAGATATGATCTTTTTCATTGAAAACTCCGTTTTTCATTATTTTTTTCTATTATAAATGAAAAAGCCGCCCGAATCAACATTTTTCCGCAGTTTTTCACTTCATGCCGCTCTTTTTCGACGTATTTTATATTTTTCTTGACTTGACATTCCTTGTGTGCTATACTGAATATATATTATATTGATGAAACTATTCGGAGGAGAACATGGCAAAACGCAGATTCGGCGACCGCAAGGACGCGGCACTCGTCAGAGACATCGACGGCATGCATTTCATCATGCCCCTGATCTATCCCAACAGATGCGACAACGAGGCGTTCATTTCCGAACGCATCGACCTCACGAAGCTGAACGAATATCTCGAAAAGAAGAACGCGGGCTCACCCGAGTACAAGTACAACATCTTTCAGGTCATCGTCACGTCGGTGCTGAAGACCATCATGCTCCGCCCGAAGATGAACCGCTTTATCGCCAACAAGAACCTCTATCAGAGAAACGACGTCACAGCCTCCTTCGTCGTGAAGAAGGTCTTCTCGGACGACGGCGGCGAGGGACTCGCAGTCGTCAAGGCAGAGGAGAACTCGACGATCGACACGATACATAACGAGATCTTCCGTCAGGTATCGACCGCCAGAAACGGCAGCGGCTCGACGGAGGACAGCATGGACTTCTTCAACAAGATGCCGCGCTTCCTCGGAAAGCTCATCGTGAAGTTCATCTGCGTGCTCGACCGCCACGGCAAGGTACCGCAGTCTCTCATCGCAGAGGACCCGTACTATCAGTCCGTCGTTCTTACCAACCTCGGCTCGATCAAGCTCCATTCGGGATACCATCACCTCACCAACTGGGGCACGAACTCCGTGTTCGTGATCGTGGGTGAGAGAAAAGTGCGCCCGTTCTGGGACGAAAACGGCAATATGACGATGCGCGACAGCATCGATATCGGCCTCACCGTCGACGAGCGTATCGGCGACGGCTATTACTTCTCGGGTACGGTCAGACTTCTGAAAAAGCTGATCGAAAATCCCGAACTTCTCGAAGACGAATTATCGAAGGAAATTGAGTTATGAGTGAAATAACAGCCAAAACACCGTGGGAGACGCACCTCGGCGGAGTTCCGATGCATCTTGACTACTTTGAGGGCTCGATGTTCGAGGCGATAAAGCTTATCGCCGACAAGTATCCCGACAATATCGCGTTCGACTTCATGGGGCGTCACACAACCTACAAGCGCTTCGTCTCGCAGGTCGAGCAGTGCGCGAAGAGCCTCAAGACGATCGGCGTGAGAGAGGGCGACCGCATCACCATCGCCATGCCGAACTGTCCGCAGGCGATCTTCATGTTCTACGCCGTCAACCTCGTCGGAGGCGTCGCCAATATGATCCACCCGCTGTCCGCGGAACGCGAGATCGAGTTCTATCTCAACGAATCGGGCAGTGTCACCGCCATCACCCTCGATCAGTTCTACAACAAGTTTGAAAACGTCAGGCAGAACACGAAGGTCGTGAACATCATCGTCGCGAGCGTCAAGGACGAGCTCTCAAAGACGATCAAGGCGGGCTATATGCTCACCGAGGGCAGAAAGATCGGTAAGATACCGGCGGACGCGCCCGTCATCAAATGGCACGATTTCATGCGCCTCGGCAAGCACTGCTTCTACAATTACAGCGTGAAGAGAGGCGCGGACGATCCCGCCGTTATCCTCTATTCGGGCGGCACGACGGGCACGACGAAGGGCATCGTGCTCACAAACAAGAATTTCAACGCTCTCGGAGCGCAGGTCATAGCCGCAAACCCGATGTTCCGTCCCGGCGACAAGATGCTCGCCGCGATGCCGCTTTTCCACGGCTTCGGACTCGGCGTCTGTATCCACACGATGCTCTCGCAGGGCGGCAGATGCGTGCTCGTGCCGAGATTTACTCCGAAGAGCTACGCAAAGCTCATCACGAAGTACAAGTGCAACTTCATCGCGGGTGTCCCGACGCTGTACGAGGCACTCCTGCGTCTCCCGACGATGGAAGGCGCCGACCTCAGCTCTCTCAAGGGAGTCTTCTCGGGCGGCGACTCGCTCTCGATAGAGCTGAAGCGCAAGCTCGACAAATTCCTCTACGACCACAGGGCGGTCATTCAGGTGCGCGAGGGTTACGGAACGACGGAGACCGTCACCGCATGCTGCCTCACGCCGCCTCACATGAGCAAGACGGGCAGCATCGGCGTACCCTTCCCGGACACCTACATCAAGATCGTCGAGCCGGGCACGGACCGCGAGCTCCCGTACGGCGAAGAGGGAGAGATCCTTCTCGCGGGGCCGACCGTCATGAAGGAATACATGAATCATCCCGACGAGACCTCTCAGACGCTCCGTACACACGCGGACGGTCTGACGTGGGTATACACGGGCGACCTCGGGACGATGGACGCAGAGGGCTTCATCTACTTCCGCGGCAGAGCGAAGAGAATGATCATCACCTCCGGCTACAACGTCTATCCCGGCCAGCTCGAAAACATCCTCGACGCGCACGAATACGTGCAGATGAGCTGCGTCATCGGCGTTCCCGATCCGTACAAGATCCAGAAGGTCAAGGCCTTTGTCAAGCTCTCCGAAGGAGTATACGCAAACGAGAGCACGAGAGAGGAGCTTTACTCATACTGCAAAAAGAACATCGCGAAGTACGCGATGCCGTACGACATAGAGTTCCGCGATGATCTGCCGAAGACTCTCGTCGGCAAGGTTGCGTACCGTATCCTCGAAGAAGAGGAGACGGCGCGTCTCGAAGCGGAAAAAGCGAAGAACGAAGCCGCGGAAGCGGTAAAATAAAAAAGAGGCGTTTGCCTCTTTTTTATTTGTTCAGTTCGATGAATCTCATGATGATCGTCGCTACCTCGGCGCGGGTGGCGTTGCCGAGAGGATCGACGAGCATTTTGACGCCGACCTTCGTGCCCTTGATGAGTCCCGCAGATACCGCCCACGACACGGGATCCTTCGCCCATGCGCTGATCTTTCCGACGTCGGAGAACGCGGTCATTTTTCCTCTTCCCGTCGTGTCGTAGCCCTTGAACTCGGCAAAGCGGCAGAATATCGCCGCGATCTGCTCGCGGGTGATCGGCTTGTCGGGAGCGAACTTCCCGTCTCCGACACCGTTCACGATGCCGTTTTCGGCTGCCCAGCTTATGGCTTTTTCATAGTACGAGCCCTTTTTCACGTCCGTGAAGACCGCAGAGGTTCCGGGCGTCTTCGAGCCCTCGTTCCTCCAGAGAACGGTCACGAGCTGACCTCTCGTCATAGCTCCGTTCGGGTCGAATTTCGTTGCGGAAACGCCGCCCATGAGCGCTCTCGCTTCATTTGCGACGTACGCGACGGAGCCGAAAAACCAGTTCTTCGGCTTCACGTCACTGAACGGGGATACCCAGTCGGTTATCATTTCGCCCGACAGGGTAGCCGTTGCGCTTCTCGGACCGCCCACGATGTTTCTGTCGCCGAGGAAGCCGAGGTCACCGAAGGATATGCCGTAGACCTCCTTGAAAAGGGAAGTCGGCGTGTCAGTGCCGGCCGTGAGGCTGAGGTCGAGGAATATCTTGAGCCCGTCGGCCACGGGCTTTGCTTCAACGTTCACTATATCGTCGAACGGGACCGACCACTCGAAAATGACGCTTCCGTCGTCCTCAAACGAGATGAAATAGTCCTTCAGCGGCTCGGGATCGAACGTCCCGTGAGTGCCGAGCTGGTTCCAGTGCCCCTCAAGGTATTCGCCCGTATCCTTTATCTTCGAGATGGCGTAATAGAACTGGCACGCATCCGCGGTGACGTACGGCTCGAAGGAAACGGCAAGTCCGAGGTTACAGAGAAATTCGTCCTCGGGGAACTTCGCATTCGTCTTCGGATAGATGGTCTGCGTGAACATCGGCGGACGGCATTTTACCGCAAAATTGAAGCCGTGTACGTCGTCCCACGAGAAGTAATACTCCATCGGTTTCAGCATCTCGAGCGCCATCGAATAGGTGTTGTTGCCGGAGCCGTAGATGATGAGAAGCGGAGTCCTTGTGTCGCTCAGAGTGACGTCGCATTTCTCGTATTCAAGCTCTCCGATGACACCGTCCTTGATGACGTTCGAGGGATCCGCCTTCTTCACGGTGAACTCGATATTGCAGTTGCCTGCCGGATTGATCGACGAGGCGCTCACCGCGACGGTGAAAAGGGAAGAGAGAAGCAAAAACGAGATAGCGAGACATAATAATTTTTTCATAATCATTTTTCCTTTTCCTGATCTGATTAAATTATACAACAAATCCGCGCACAGTCAAGCATCTGCGGAAAAATAAAAAAGTGACGGTTATTTTTTAACCGTCACTTTACAATGTGTTAATTATTTTCTCTTTTTGGAGACCATAAATCCGCAGGCGGATACTGCCGAAGCGATTGCGGCGATCACGATCGGGTCAGCCGTGCTCGGAGCCTTGTTGCCGGGGTTCGACGGATTCGTCGGGTTCGACGGATTCGTCGGGTTTTCGGGATCTGCGGGGTTTACGGGATCGGTACCGGGATTGTCAGTGTTGGCGGGATCCGTGCCGGGATTCGTCGTATCGACGGGATCCGTACCGGGATTTGTCGTGTCAGCGGGATCGGTACCGGGGTTGTCCGTGTCGGTAGTCGGCTTTGTGTCGGGGTCTGCGATGAGGGCGATCGTCTCGTCGGAAAGGATAGCCGTTGCGCACTGCGGTTCGGGGATCATGCGGCGGTCGCCGAGGAAGATGTAGTCGCCGAGACCTACGCCGTAAGTGTTGGTGTGGAGTTCTTCAGTCGTGTCGGTACCTGCGAGAACGCCGATGTTGAAGTAAACCTTGGTTCCGTCCGTCGGAGCTCCTTCAAGGTAGTTGTCGAACGGGATGGACCACTCGAACGTAACCGAGCCGTCATCGTTGAAGTTGATTGCGTAATCCTTTTCGGGTTCGGGATCATATACGCCCTTGAGACCGAGCTGCGTGTAGTAGCCTTCCATGTACTCGCCCGTCTGCGCGTTCTTTGAGAGTGAGTAGTAGAAGAGGCCCTGATCTCTGGAGAGGCAGTTGAGCATCTGCTCAAAGTCTACCTGGATACCGAGGTTGCAGAGGAAATCGTCTCCGGGGACGTCTCCGTCCTTGACGGGGATCGTCTGAGTGTATTCGCCCGGCTTGCACTTTACTGCAAAGTTGAAGCCGTGAACTTCATCCCATGAGAAGTAATACTCCATTGTAGCGAGCAGTTCTTCCGCGCACGTGTACATGGCGGTGTTGCTGCCGTAAACGAGGATGCACTGAGACTCTTCGGGATTAAGGTCGACGTCGAGCTTTTCATACTCGTACTCGCCGACGTATCCGTCTTTGATGACGTTTGCGGGATCGGCCTTCTTTACCTTGAACTCAATTTCGCAGTGGCCGCCCGGGTTGTATGACTGAGCGGAAACCGCAACAGCGCACATCGATGCTACGAAAACGACTGCGATGATAATGCTGAGAAGCTTTTTCATAGCTGATTCTCCTTCTTGCTTTCTGTTTTGTCCTTGCGGACTGTATACACTATCATTATAACTATATCGAAGACGATAGTCAAGTGGAAAAGCCTAAATTTAACAAAAAAAAGAAACAGCCGAGGCTGTTTCTTTTTTATTTTACATGATTATTTTCTCTTCTTTGAGAGAGCAAAACC
>JAKSPW010000076.1 GCA_024404435.1 Clostridia bacterium
GTGAGGCGATCTCATTCAAATATCACGGTGTCCGAAAGCTCTCTCTTCGTCGAGTGCATCTTCGACGGTGCGGCATCGTCTGCGGGGTATCCCATCGGGATCACGAGCACCGGAACGACGTTGTCGGGAAGCGAAAACTCGTGTCTCACGGCTTCTTCAATGAAATATAACACCGGAGTCGAGCCGAGGCCGAGGTCAGCCGCCTCGAGCATCATCTGCGTCGCGGCTATCGTCGCGTCGATCTCACCGCTCGACTTGTCGGAGATCTTGCTGTTCCAGCATCTCGTTTTATCATAGCAGACAACGATGCCGAGCGGCGCGTCGAAGTGGCACTCCGTGCAGCGTCTGAACTTTTCAAGTCCCTCCGCCGTTCTGACGGCGATGATCTTCTGCGGCTGGAAGTTGCACGCGGTCGGCGCGACTCTCGCCGCCTCGAGGATCTTCATGACCGCGTCCTCCGGCACGGGATCCTGCTTAAACTTTCTGACCGAATATCTGTTTTTTGCAAGTTCGAGAAATTCCATATCTCATTCTCCTTATATAAATTCTTTGACGTCTCCGAGAAGTGTGATCCTGCCGTCGCAGACAACGACGGCTCCGCACCCGTATTCCGTCGCGTACACCTTCTTTTTCCTCTCGGACAGCACGCGGCATATCGACTCTTTCTGTACTTCGCTTCCCACATAATGGACTTCAAGATAAAAGTCATTGAGCAACGGAAGTCCTTTATAATATGAAAATTCGGAATAGTCCTCATCCGGTGAAAGGTGATACTCAGCGAGCTGAATGAGTGCGCCGGCGCTGTACCCCATCACGATCTCTTTGCAGCATATCGCCTCCTCAAGCCCGAACTCCGCGATACGTTCCGTCATTCTGTCGGGAAGACCTCCGAGAAAATACACGATGTCGGCTTTCTCCACCTTATCCCGTGCGTCCTCTTTGGAGTCTGTAAAGTAGTTCAGAAAGGTAACGTCTTCCTCAATAATGCCGTAAGAAGCGAATCCGTCGACGATCCCGCGGTAGTATTTCCCATCTTCCCTGCCGTAAAGTCCGTTCCAGTCCGCTGCAGATCTGATTCTGTCGTCTCTGAAAGCGAATGCGACAACTGCAACGGTCATCCCGCACCTTAAATATTTTTTCAGCCCGTCATAAAGGTAAGAGGCTCCGATGTCGTAACCCTCAAGCAGTATATTTACCATTTGTCCACCTCTACGGAAAAAGGGGCGTGCCGAAGCGCGCCCCGATTCCGTTTTTTGATTACTTGCTCTTCTTGAGCATATTGATGATCTCGGAGATCTCGTCGTCGTCGACTACGGAGTCGCCGATCTCGGGCATCTCTTCGACCTTCTCGGGCTCCTTCTTTGCTTCTGCAGCATCCGGGTCGCCCTTCTTCATAACGATCTTCTCGGAGCTGTTGTCGAAGCCCGTAGCGATGATCGTGATCTTCATCTTGTCCTCGAGCTCGGGATCGAATGCAACGCCCCAGATAACGGTTGCGTCTTCGTGTGCCTGAGCTGCGATGAGAGAAGAAGCCGTGTCGATGTCGGCAAGCTCGATGTCGGGAGAAGCCGTGATGGAAACGAGGATACCCATGGAGCCTGCGATCGTGGTCTCGAGCAGCGGGCTGGAGATAGCGTTGTTGGCTGCCTCGACTGCCTTGTCCTTGCCGGAGCCTTCGCCGACGCCCATGTGAGCGTAACCTGCGTCCTTCATCAGCGTCGTAACGTCTGCGAAGTCGAGGTTGATGTACTGAGGAACGTTGATAAGTTCGGAGATGCTCTGTACGCCGTGTCTGAGAACGTCGTCGGCAACTGCGAATGCGTTCATGAGAGTGATCTTTTCGCCGATGTCCTTGAGCTTTTCATTCGGGATGATGATAAGAGAGTCAACGAACTGGCTGAGGTTGGCGATGCCGAGCTCTGCCTGTTCCATTCTCTTCTTGCCCTCGAATGCGAACGGCTTCGTTACGATACCGACGGTGAGGATGCCCATTTCCTGAGCAATGCGTGCAACGACGGGAGCTGCACCCGTACCGGTGCCGCCGCCCATGCCTGCGGTAACGAATACCATTTCAGCACCCGAAAGTGCGTTCTTGATCTCTTCGATGTTCTCTTCTGCGGCTCTCTGTCCGATCTCGGGGTTGGAGCCTGCGCCGTGTCCCTTTGTGATCTTCTCGCCGATCGGGACCTTTACGGTCGCGCTGGAGTGAAGAAGAGACTGGTTATCGGTATTGATGGAGATGAAATCAACTCCGCGGACGTTGGACGCGATCATTCTGTTGATGGCGTTATTTCCGCCGCCGCCCACGCCGACTACCTTTATGCTTACCTTGCTCTGATAGTTATCGTCAAATTCGAATGGCATTCTGTCTGCCTCCTTGATATGATTTTCCTTTTTTTCATAATCGGATTTTTATCCTACTATACTATATATAATATACTAAACCGCCGTTTTTTTCAAGAGTTTTTGAAAAATATTTTAGGCAAAAAGTCAAAAATCATCAAAAAACAGTGTGAAATATGGGTTTTGGCCACATCTTTTCACACTGCTTTTTAATTATATTCAATTGTATAATTTGCATTTGTAGTTTTATGCAAATGTATAAAGCTACTCTGTTTCAGCCATGTTGTCGATAACGACGCCCGTTTTTCCCTTCATCGTGAGGTCAACGGTCATCTTGTTGTCGTTTCCGAACATCTCGTCCTCGAGCACGGTCGCCGCCGTTCTGAGCTTATAGTCGATATCCTCGGAGGTGCCGAACTCAAGCCTGTGCTTTCCGTCGCAGATCATCGCGATGGCGTACGGATCGCGTGCGTCTATCATGGTGATTCTGTCGCTGATGAAGCACGAGTCCGCCTCGGTGAGCACGGAACGGACGATCCTGTCGTTCTTCGCGTCTGCGAACTCGAGAACTCTTCCAGTCACCGCATAGTCGACGGCGGGGATCTTGATCTTTACGAGTCCCTCGGGTATCGCGTCCGCCTTGCAGGTGTCAAGCACGCGAAGTCCCGGCGAGAGAATCTTCACCTCGCCGAAGATGACCGCGTAATACGCCGCCTTGTCCTCTATCGGCGTTATGACCACTCTGTTCGGTATCTGTCTGTCGATATCGACGTCCTTTATGTACGGGCAGTTCAGCGTGATCCGGCTTTTTACCGAGCTTGCTCTGAACGAATAGAGGTTTACTCCCTCGTTTATGCCCGAAGCCTTGAGTATCTCCTCATAAGTGTACGATCCGACGTCCGCGATGCGGATGTCCGTCACGACGAAGACGAGCTTGTAGATGAGAGTCATTATCAGCGCAAAGAGGATAATTACCGTCAGCGCGAGGATGAGGCCCCTTTTGTGCTTTATGAAACGCTTCTTTTCGCCCGCTTCTTCCCTTGCCTCTTCGACCTTGTCCTTCCCCTTGGCCTCCATCTTTTCGTAGTTGTAGATGCTGTCGGGGCTTCTGCCGCCCACTCTGAACGGGCGTGTATACATATCGTTGACTCTGCCGGGCGTGCGTTTCGCGGGTGCATATACGCCCGTGTCGCTCCGGCCTCTGAAATACGGAGAACCCGCATTTTCCGCACGGCTGCCGTTTCTCTGCATATTCCGTCTGTCACCGACGCTTCCGCGTCTCATTCCGTTTGTCATACGGGACCTCCTTTCTCAGTTTTTTACAGTTTTATTTTCTGCTGTCAACGAGGGCTCTGACGTCCTCGTAGATCAGTCTGTTCGAGTCTTCCACAGCGAAAGACCTGATCTTTTCGCCCATGACGCGGCGGCGTTCTTCTCCCTCGGGTGAGAGGAGTTCTTCGACCGCAGATATGAGCTTCGAGGCACCGTCCGTCAGCTCTTTTTCCTCAAAGACGAGCGCACATCCCGCATCCGCGAGCACCTTCGCGTTTTTGTACTGATGGTTTTCCGTGACGTTCGGAGACGGGATGAAGATCGGGCATTTGCCCGCCGTCGCGAGCTCCGAGACCGTCAGCGCTCCGGCACGGCAGATGACGATATCCGCCGCCGCCATTTTGAGCTGCATGTCGTAGATGTATTCGAGGAATTCGATGTTCGGGCACTTGTCGAGTCCCATTTCTCTGAACTGTCCGCCCGCGATCTCCCACTCGATGGAGCCCGTCGCGTGGATATGGAGAGTCTCGGGATGCTTCGATGTATATTCTCTCATCAGGGCGAGCACGGCGTCGTTCACCTTTTCCGCGCCCATGCTTCCGCCGTAGGAGAGGATCACGTTTTTATAACTGTCACCGATGCCGAGCTTTTCTCTCGCTTCCTCGCGGGAGATGCTCGAAAAGCCTTCCGGAAGCGGGTTTCCGACGCGGAGAAGCTTCTCGGGACAATGGAGAGTATTCCCCGTCGCCTCGAAGTTGAGGTAGATCCTGTCCACCTTATCCTGAAGCATTTTGACCGCAACGCCGGCTATCGCGTTCGATTCGTGGAGAGCCGACGGCACGCCGCACATGGAGGCCGCCTTGACGACGGGCCACGAGACGTAACCGCCCGTGCCGATCACGACGTCGGGCCTAAATTCTTTTATCAGTTTTTTCGCCTTATACGGCGAGGTCGCCGCGAGATATGCCGCACGGATATTGGCGGGAGAGAGAGAACGTCTTATTCCCCTCACGTCGACGTGATGCAGCTCATATCCCCTTGCGGGCACGAGCTTGTTCTCGATCCCGCGCTTCGTACCGACGAAGATGATCTCGGAATCGGGCTCGTATTTCTTTATCGTATCGGCGATGGCAAGCGCGGGATTGACGTGTCCGCCCGTGCCTCCGCCCGTCATGATCACTCTCATATTTTCCTCCGGAAATTAAGGTACGACTTTCCTGTAGGATTGCCGTGAGATCGATAGCAGTATCCCCATCTCCGCCATCAGCATGACGAGAGACGAGCCCCCGTACGAGAAGAACGGAAGTGAGATACCCGTGTTCGGGATGATGTCGCAGACGACCATCATGTTGAGGAACGCCTGAAGTCCGACCTGCGTCGTGATGCCGAATGCGGTGAGCATCGAGAATGTGTCGGGAGCTCTCGTCGCGATGACGTAGCCCCTCCAGATGAATGCAACGAAAAGAAGTATCAGAAGGACCGCACCCACGAATCCGAGCTCCTCGCACCAGATCGTGAAGATGAAGTCGTTGTGCGCCATTGAAACGTAGCCGAATTTCTGTCTGCTTTCTGCAAATCCGACTCCGAACGGGCCGCCCGAGCCGATGGCGAGGATGCCCTGTGCCGTCTGCCAGCCTTCACCGAGCTTATCTACGTTGTCGGACGTGAACGTCGTCACTCTCTTGAGAGCATACGGATTGAGAAGAAGGAACGCGCCGACGGCAGCCACTCCGGCTACACCCGTCGCGGCAAGAGAATACCAGACGTGGCAGCCTCCGATCAGCATTACGGAAAGGCCGAGGACTCCGATGATGATAGTACCGGAAAGATGCTTTTCAGCCATTACGAGTATGCAGGCAATGCCGATGAAGATGAACGGACGGAGCGTATTGTATCTGAAAGTATTCCAGAAGCCGTTCCGTTCTCTGATCTTTTCTCCGTATCTGTCGATATACCACGCAAGTATGAAAACGAGCGCGACCTTCATGATCTCGGACGGCTGGATAGAGAACGAGCCGATGTATATCCACCGTTTTGCCGCGCCCTCGGAGGTACCGATGGCGAGAACCGCGAGAAGGAGCAGGATCGACACGCCGTAGATGGCGAAGGCTCTCCACGACTTGTAGAACTTATACGGAAGGAATGACGTCAGAACCATCGCCACTCCGCCGATCGCCATGAAGATCAGGTGTTTTTTCAGGTAGAATAAGCTTCCGTTTCCTTCGTTCTGCGCCGTCGGGTAGCTTGCGCTGTACACCATTACGGCACCGAGTGCGAGAAGAAGAAGGACTATGGCGAGCATGATCTTGTCGACTCCGCCTCTCGTGCGTTCGACCGTCGACTGCCATTCGGTTTCTTTTTTCGCCTCGACGATGGCGCGCTGCTCGCGCTTTATTTCGGTCAGCTCACGTCCGGATCGTATCTGCGAAGGTCTCTTCTGCGTATTCCGGTCCGGGCGCTGCGCCGTTCCTGTCCTGTTCCTGTCGGGAGCGGGCCTGCCCATATACTTTTCGGCACCGGGTGCGATGCGAACACCGCTCCGGCGATCGTTTCCGACGTTTTCGGGGCGTCTTGCCGCACGGTGCACGTTGTTATTCTGTTCTCTCACGGGCAAAGCCCCCCTTTCGGTTGATTTTTTCTCAGAGCGCGATGATCGCTATCGCGCCGAACACGACCGTCAGCGAACTGAAGACGATAACGATCTTGTTCTCCGACCAGCCGCACTTCTCAAAGTGGTGATGGATCGGAGACATTTTGAAAAGTCTCTTGCCGTGCGTCAGCTTGAAGTAGGTGACCTGAAGCATGACGGAAAGAGTTTCGATGATGTAGATGAGCCCCGCGATCACGACGATCAGCGGTCTGTTCATCATGTACGCGCCGCCGACCACGAGCCCTCCGAGGAAGATCGAGCCGGTGTCGCCCATGAACACTCTTGCGGGGTTGAGGTTATAAACGAGGAAGCCG
>JAKSPW010000077.1 GCA_024404435.1 Clostridia bacterium
AAAGCAGCATACATCACCAGATTGAACGCCGCGTGGACGGCAAAGAGCCACGCGAGACGGTGCGGAGTGCCGCGCCGTTTAAGAGAAAGCGACAAAATTCCGAGCATCACTCCGCAGACGAGAGCCACGGCGCGCGGTGCGGGATGGATAAGCGCAAACATTATCGCCTGAACGGCGACCGCCGCCGCGTCGGGCAGACCTTCGAGAAGGTCGACGTATGAGACGCGGAAGATGAACTCTTCGACGAGCGGCTTCACGAGGACTCCGAGCACGCATCTGACCGCGAAGACGTCCGCGGGCATTTTTTCGGCTTCCCCGTGCGAAAAAATCAGAAATATCCCTTCCGCGGCGAAGAGCCCCGCAAGGCAGACAAGGCACGGTGTGATCGGGGTTTTCCCCTTTTTCTCCGTCTTTTTTCTCCCGAGAAACGGCAGAACGACGGCTGCCGCCGCCGCCCCTCCCGCGAGATACGGAAAAGCCTCCGCGAGAACGTCGCGGGGCGCGGGACTGTCAACTGCCGGCACGAGCGGCGAAAGCAGTCTCATGACTACGAAGAACGCCGCAAACGACGCAAAGACCGAAACGTGCCGTTTTACCGCGTCATTTCTCATTTCCGAGGTATTCTTCGAGCAGACGCGCGGCCCCGCGGATGAATTTCCCGCACGGGCGCGTTTTATAATATTCCGGAGTTCTCTCCGACGGATTTTCGCCTACCGTGAAGTCTCTGAGCAGCTCCGCGCAGTCCGTCGCGCCGAACTCCTCCTCAAACTTTTTCATGAGTTCTCTGCCGGCCGCGTAAAGCGCGGTCTTTTCTTCGACCGTCGGCGTTTCGTATCCTCTGATCGCTCCGAGAGCGGCGAGCATGCCGAGCACGGCTCCGCACGGCTGACCGGTGCGGACTCCGCAGAGGCCGCCTCCGAGGGCGCTGCCGAGCTTAAGAGACGCGTCGGCGGGTACTCCCGTCAGGTCCGAAAACGCCGCGAGCACCGACTGCGCGCAGGTATGTCCGGAGAGAAAAAGCTCTCCCGCCGCCTCGCTCCGAGGCGTTTTTATTTCGATGTTTTCGCTCACCGACGGCTCCCTTCCCGCTTCTTTCAGCGTGAAAACCCGAACTAAAATGCGTTTTTTTTCGCAAAGGTATTCACAAGCGACAAAATATATATTATAATATATAGAGTAATTAAGATGGCTGACTGTGTCGTCGTGCCGTTCTTATTACTATTATAACAACAGAGACGGAATTTTTCAACACAATTTTGATTTTTATTTTCTGAAAGGCAGGATACACCCAATGGAAGAAAAGACAAAGAGAAAAGTAACCGTAAACGTGGCAGGCATCGAGATGAGCTTCGTGACCGACGAAGCCGACTCGTTCGTGAACACCGTCGTCAGCAGCGTCGACGAATCCATGACGGGCCTCCTCACCCACAACATGAAATGCTCACAGCTCGACGCGGCCATGCTCACCGCGATCGCCTTCTGCGGCGACAAGATCACCGCGGAGAAGAGAGTCCGCAATCTCGAGGCGCAGATCTCCCTTTACGACGTCAACATGAGACGCATGAGAGACGAGATCGCCTTTCTGAAGAAGCAGCTCGGCGGCAAGGACGCCGACTCTCAGCTCGCCATCGACGACGAGCCCGCGCCCGCGTCCGAAGCAGCGGAGGAGCCCGCAAAGGAAGAAGCTCCCGCAACGATGGCGGACAAGCTCTCCCAGATCGAAAGCCTTCTCAGACGCGATAAATAACAAGTGAACGCCATACCTGAGCTTCTCGCTCCCGCAGGCTCTCCCGACGCGCTCGACGCGGCGATAGAAGCGGGGGCAGACGCAGTATACTTCGGCGCGTCTCTCTTCTCGAACAGGATGAGAGCGAAGAATTTTTCGGACGATGAGATCGTCTCAGCCGTGAGGAAATGCGCCGCTTACGGCGTTGCCTCTCACGTGACGCTCAACATCCGCATGCGCTCGCGCGAGCTGCCCGAGGCAGTCAGCCTTGCCCGCCGTCTGTGGGACGCGGGAGTGACGGCATTCATCGTCGCGGATGCGGGCCTCGCCGAAGCGATAAAGAAAGAGATCCCGGAGGCGGTGCTCCACGCGAGCACGCAGACGACCGGAGTGAATTCCCGCGACGCGGCGGCGCTCGAAAAGCTCGGCTTTTCGAGAATGGTCTGCCCGAGAGAGCTGTCGAAGGACGAGCTCTTCGCCCTTGTCGAAGAGTCACCGATCGAGATCGAGGCGTTCGTGCACGGTGCGCTCTGCGTGTCCGTGTCGGGACAGTGCCTCATGAGCTGGGCGATGGGCGGCAGAAGCGGCAACCGCGGCGAGTGCGCGCAGCCGTGCAGGCTTCCGTACTCGAAGAACGGGAAAGCACCCACTCACGCGCTGAGTCTGAAGGACTCGTGCCTTGCCCGCCATATCCCGGAGCTGATCGGCTCCGGCGTGTCCTCGCTGAAGATCGAGGGCAGGCTGAAGGCGGCGGATTACGTCTTCGGCGTGACGAGGGTCTACCGCCGTCTGCTCGACGAGCGTCGTGCGGCGACCGACGCGGAGGTGCGCGAGCTTGATTCGTACTTCTCCCGCGAGGGCTTCACGGACGGCTACTTCACCGGATGCCGCAGAGGCATGAACGGAATGAGGCCGGAGGGAGAGGCGGCAAAGTCGGGCGTCTTTACGGGACTATCCGAAAAAGTGAAAATATCGGCTCACGCCGTACTTAAAGCGGGAGAGGCGGCAAGCCTCACGCTCTCGGACGGTGCGGTGTCCGTCACGGTGACCGGAGACACGGTCGACGCGGCGAGAAGCGCCCCGACGGACGCGGAAGCCGCTTTCAGAAGCATCTCGAAGCTCGGAGCGAGCCCGTATGCGCTCCGCCGCGAGGATTTTACTTTCGACGGCAGCGACGGATTCGCGGCAGTCTCGGCTCTCAACGGGCTGAGGCGGGCGGCAGTCGAGGCGCTGACCGACGAAAAGGCGAAGGCTCTGAGGCGGAAAAGCGTGCCGTTTGCCCTCGGGGAAGCAGGAGACGGGCTGCGCTCGATGAAAAGCGCGGAGTTCATGCGCCGTGACGACGTTCCGCGCGAAGCGGAGGAATATTTCGACGCGATCTTTCTGCCGGAGAGAGAGTATTACCTCGTCCCGACGGACAGGCGCGGGAAGTATGCGCTCTCGATGCCGGAATGGTGCGCCGACGGCGAAAAATCAAAGAAAATAATCGAAAAGTACTCTGACTGCGGAGGCAGGCTCGTGCTCTGCCACACCGCGGGACAGATATCGGACGCGAGGGACGCGGGGCTTTGCCCCGTCGCGTCGTTCAGGCTGAACGTGACGAGTCCCGAGGCGGCAGACGTCGTCAGACGGCTCGGCGCGGTGCGCGTGACGCTCTCGCCGGAGCTTCCCGCGGCGGCAGCTCTTGCGATAATGAAAAACGACGCGGCTCTGTGCGCCGTGTCGTACGGACATCTCCCGCTGATGCTCGTGAGAAAATGCGTGATCGACGGAGAAAAGTGCTCCGGCGATTGTCTCGGGAAAGGCTGTCCCGGGCGCGCGGCTCTGACCGACCGCAAGGGAGAAGAGATACGGGTGCTCGCCGTCGGAGACGGAGTGAACGTGCTGACGAATCCGCACGTCATCTGGTGCGCCGACAGGCCGGAGTTTTCGCGCTCGTGCCACTTCATCTTCACGGAAGAGACGGCAGCCGAGGCGGCGCACGTCATCTCGGCGGACGAAAGAAGACTCTCTCCCGAAGAAGCCGGGGTCGGCGGGATCAGGAGACTGTAAGAAATGATGTGTTCCGCTTGCGCGGAACATGATGTGCGCTTGCAAAGCAAGCGAATGATGTTTGCCTTCGGCAAATGATGTGCCTGCGGGCATGAGTGGTTGGAGCGGCACGTCAGCCTACCACCGCACGTTGTCATTGCGAGGGCGTTTACGCCCGTGGCAATCTCCTTTATTATCGCTTTTCTTCTGTTTCACGTCAGCCGGCAGACGGAAAGCGTTTCACAGCGTCAGACGCTTTTCTTTGACGCAACAAGCACAAAGAAAAGCTTTGCAAAAGAAATGCCCGCACAAGGGCTACTCGCCCTTGACCTCGCCGCTTTTTGAAAAAAGTGGACAAAAACTTTCAAAAACTCAATGCTCAATGCTCAATGCTCAAAACTCAATGCTGATAAAGGACAACTCATGAAAAACAGATTCTGGCTCAACTTATTCCTCATCCTGATCGGTGTCGTGATCGGTACCCTGATCGCTCACCTCACAGCCGGCGTGAACGGGCTCTCGTGGCTCGCGTTCGGCCTCGACTTCGGGACGAACGCTCCCGTGACCGCAGACCTCGGCATCATGACGCTCACCTTCGGTATCCGACTCTCGATCTCCGTGGCGACCGTCATCTGCACGGCGATCTCCCTCATCGTCGGCAAATTCCTCGTCAGAAAATGAAAAATAACGTAAAATTCATCCTCGCATCCGCTTCCCCGCGCAGACACGAGCTGCTGCTCGCCGCCGGGATCCCGCACGAGGTCCTCGTGACGGACGCGGATGAGAGCGCCTCCCGCGAAAAGCCGGAGAATTTCCCGCGCGCCGCGTGGTACGCGCTCGAAGCGTCGCGCATCAAGTGCGAGGCGGCAGTCTCCGCTCTGCGGGACGAAAACGGCAGAGCCTTCGTCATCGCCGCCGACACCGTCGTGTCGTCCGACCTCGACGAGGTCCTCGGAAAGCCGAAGGAGGACGCGGACGCGGTACGGATGCTCTCCTCCCTCTCGGGCGCGGAGCATTACGTCGTGGGCGGCATCACGCTCGCGGAGATCGCGGACGGCAAGGTCCGCACCTCGTCGCGCAGCTGCGTCACGAAGGTGAAAATGAGAACTCTTTCCCCCGGGATGATCGACTCCTACGTCGCCACCGGCGAGCCGTCGGACAAGGCGGGCGCCTACGCGATCCAGGGACTCGCGGGCATCTTCGTCGAGCGCTTCGAGGGCGACTACAGCAACGTGGTCGGGCTCTCCGTCGCGACTCTCGCCGACATGCTCCTTACCGACTTCGGCTTCGACGTGACGGAGCTGTGGTGAGGCGCAAATAACCGAAACTGAACACTCCACTCCTATGAAAGGCTTTGAAATATGAAAAACATCGGAATAGATCTCGGAACGGCCAACACGCTCGTTTACGTCAAAGGAAAAGGCATCGTCATGCGCGAGCCGTCCGTCGTCGCCATCGACGCGCGCGGCCGCCACGTCGTCGCCGTCGGAAGCGAAGCGAAGCTCATGCTCGGCAAGACTCCCGGAAGCATCACGGCGATGCGTCCCCTGAAGGACGGCGTCATCGCGGAATTCGACGCGACCGCGGCAATGCTCCGCCACTTCTTCAAGAAGGTGTCGGGCAACACGATCATGAGCCGCCCGAAGGTCGTCATCTGCATCCCGTACGGCGTCACGGAGGTCGAAAAGCGCGCCGTTGAGGACGTCACTCTCGAGGCGGGCGCTCAGTCCGTCGCCCTCATCGAGGAGCCCGTAGCCGCCGCAATCGGCGCGGGACTCCGCATCGAGGACGCGAGAGGCTCTATGATCGTCGACATCGGCGGCGGCACGACGGAGGTCGCCGTGCTCTCCTACGGCGGGATCGTCCTGTCCACCTCGCTCCGCATCGCCGGAGACGAGCTCGACGACGCGATCTCCTCGTACATCAAGAGAAAATTCAACGTGCTGATCGGCGACGTGACCGCCGAGGCGCTCAAAAAGAACATCGGAAGCGCTCATCCCGCCTTTGACAACGGCGTGATGGAGGTGCGCGGCAGGAACCTGATGAACGGGCTGCCCGCGATCCTCAACGTTACCTCCGCGGAGGTAAGGGAGGCCATGACCGACGGCGTCCGCGCCATCCTCGACGCGATCAAGACGACCCTCGAGAACACTCCTCCGGAGCTCTCGTCCGACATCTACGACTCCGGCATCGTCCTCTCCGGCGGCGGAGCTCTGCTCCCCGGACTCGACATGCTCGTTCAGGCGGCGACCGGCATCCGCACGTTCGTCGCGAAGAATCCTCTCGACTGCGTTGCCTGCGGCATCGGCAGAGTCATCGAAAGCGGCTACTACGGCGGCGGAGTAAGCTTCAGGACAAGGTGAGGGGTAGTTTTTAGTATTGAGCATTGAGCATTGAGCATTGAGCATTGAGTATTGTTAAAGCGGTGCGTCACTTCACAGTCTACACTTTGTCATTGCGAGTCGAGACCGCGAAGCGGAATCGACGCGGCAATCTCCTTTATTATCGTACGTCTTTTGCTTCACGTCACCCAATGAGATCCCCACGGGCTCAAGACTTTTGTCGCAGACAAAAGTCTTGTCCCCTCGGGATGACAACGTAAAGCGGGAGGCGGCACGTCAGCCAACCACCGCACGTTGTCATTGCGAGGAGGCGCGGCTGAAGCCGTGGCGACGTGGCAATCTCCTTTATTTTTGTTTGGCTTTTATCGCAAACAAACCTACACACTGCACAGAAGAAAGGTAATTATTTTGAAAAACCTTCTGAAATCGAAATTTTTCTACGTCATCGCGTTTCTGACGCTGGCGGCGGTGATAATCC
>JAKSPW010000078.1 GCA_024404435.1 Clostridia bacterium
CGGGAGGTCGAAGCTGACGTCAACGAGCTCTTCGGTCTGCTCGCCGGTCACTTTGTTCTTGACAAGGAAGGAGAGGAGGCAGTTTTCTCCGAAGCCGACGCCCTGACCTGCATAGCTTTCTACGCATTCTTCAAATTCGCTGTCTTCCGTGAATACCACTTCATACGTCTCGGGATCAAGGAAGAGGTAGTACTCAAGAAGGATACTTGCAAGGTTTTCAAGCGTGCAGTCAGCCGTGTAGCCCATCGTCACGCCGACCATGCCGTGCGTTGCGCAGCAGTATCTGTCGAGGAAGTTGCTCATTGCGGGATACATGGGATCCGGAGCCTTGATGTTGGCGTTAAGATATCTCGAGAGGACCGTTGCGATCTGAGCTCTCGTGGATTTGCCCTGAGGATTGAACTTGCCGTTGTCGCCGCCGGCGAAGCCGAGGAGGCGGAACTTCTCGATGTATTCGACGGACCATGCCTGGAACTTGTCCGTGTCGGAGAAGGAGTCTGCAAGCGGAACTGCGTCGACTACTTCATACTGCATGTATTCCATGAATCCGACGAAGAGCTTTGCCATCTCTGCTCTGTTGACCGCACGGTTGGGCTCGAATTTCTTGTCGCCGACGCCGCCGACGAGACCGCAGTCTGCAGCCCAGCCGATGGCACCTGCGAACCACTGGTTCATCTTGACGTCTTTTCTGAAGAGGATGGATGCCGACAGAGCATAGCCGCTGAGCGTTCTGTCGTCAACGCCCGCCATACGTGCGAACACGGTAACGAGCTCGGCTCTCGTCATTGCGGAGCCGGGGTTGAACTTGCCGTTCGAGCCCTTCATAAGTCCTGCATTCACAACGTCTTCGACTGCGTCGTAGTACCATGCGCCGGCTTTAATGTCGGAGAACTCGTCTGTGAGAGAACCGGTCTTCTCTGCGACCACGGTCTCTGCCGAAGCTGTCATGGCGAAAAGCGAAGCCGTCATGATGACTGCAAGCAGCATTGCCAGAATCTTTTTCATGATTTATTTCCTTTCGTTTTGCGGTTTACCGCATATTTTTTTCGTCTACAGTATAGCACAACACCCGATGTTTTTCAATCGGTTTGCCGAATTTAACTAAAAATTAACAATGCGCAGGATCAGTACCTTCCCATCAATTCAAACGGGATCTTAAAGAAATCGGCGTCGCCGCGGACCGTGTAGTTGCCGTGCGTGGGGTCTACGAAGAAGGGGTTTTCCGTGTCCTCATACACCACGTTGTCGTGGACGTCTCCGACCTGTACCTCGAAGTCGTAGATCGTAAATCCTCCCTCTCCTATCGCGGCGTTGTCGTGGATACTGTTCCACGGGCACTGGAGGTTAAATTTGTCCGTGATGTTCTCGCAGCTGTAATAGTAGTCGAAAAGCGACGGGAATTCTTTTTTCCAGAGCTCGTAGCCCTCCTCGCCTTCCTTTATCTTTTTATTGAGATAATTGTTGTACCACGCGATCTTGCCCGATTCCGTGTACGCGTCCTCCGTCAGCGTGCCGTCATCCTGAACGTAGACCATGCCGTTCGTGCGCAGAGTACTGTCGATGAAGATATTGTCGTAGACGTAGATGTCTCTCACGTTGTGGAGCATCACGGCAACGGTCGCGCTGTCGTAGAAGATGTTGCCGTAGACGTAAACGTCTTCCGTCTGGTCGTCAATGTAGAAGCAGTAGTTCGAGCCCGTTACCGGGTTGTCGTAGAACAGATTGTACCTCACGGTGTTCTCTCTGCCCGTCACGCCCTCGTAGATGTAGATGATGCCGTAGTCGTGCGTGCCGTAGAGCAGGTTCGTGAACACGTTGTACTCGATCACGGCGCGGATGCTGAGCTGATTCTGTCCCTGATTGAAGCCGAGGTTGATCGCGCCGCTTTCGCTGTTGCGGAACTCGTTGTGCGAGATCACCGTGCCGATGCAGCAGTCGACGACCGCCTGATTTGCGAAGGTGCTTCCCTTTCCGAAGTCGTGGAAGGAGTTGTTGTCGATGACGATGCCGTTGGACTCGAGAGTCGCGACGTGTCTCGTGGGCTTCAGCATTATCGCGTGATTGATGAAGGACGAGAACTCGCAGTTCCTGACGGTCAGATAATCGCTGTCGCCCGTCAGGTTGATGATCGTGCTCGGCCCCATGACGAATTTCGAGACGCAGCCGTCGATCGTAACGTGCTCGGAGTTTCTGATATTGATGCAGTTGTCAGAGAGGCAGTTTCTGAACGTAAGTCCCTCAAGCGTGACGTAGTCGGCGTCGTCAAGGGTCAGGAAGTTGCCGCCCATCGCGATATTGATCTCGGACTTCGGCGCGTACACGTAAAGAGTGTTCGTGGAGTTGTCGCACCAGTATTCGCCCGCAGCGTCGAGAAGATCGGGGCAGTTCGCGATGTAGAACTCGTCCATCCCGATGCCGGGCGTGCGGATGCCGAACGAATTATACTCGCCCTTGTTTTCGGGGAGGATGCTGTCGGGGTCGAAGGTGAGTATCCCGGTCGATTTGTCGTAACCGGTAACGTCGAAGGAATCGACTCTGTATCCGCGGATAAGATATCCGACGAGCTTCGCGTCCTCCATGTGCTTGATCTTGTCGATCGCTCTCGACGCGGGCGGGAGGATGCATACTCCGGGATAGTGCGGATCGTCGCCGACCGTCTCCATCATGTCGGGGTAGTAATCGTCAATGCCGTCGATCTTGTTGGGCATTCTCGCCTGGAAGAGCGCATCGACTCCGCAATAGACGGTGACGTCCTCCGGAATACCGTTTTCAAACACGCCGTCGAGGCTGATCTTCTTTATCTTATCAAGCGATTTTTCCGGGAAAAGCGATTTATCGGCATCATCCAGAGGTTTGAAGCCCTCAAACGGGAGCGTCGCGCCGTTGTTGAACACGACCTCTCCGTCGCCGTATTTCACATATTTCGTGGCTCCGTCTGCCGAGCCGCCGTCCTCGGAGGTCAGCGTCAGACCTTCGAGCCGTCCGTACTCTCCCGCCATGAACGCGACCGTGACGTCACCCTTCTTCGTTTTTCTGATCTCACGGACAAGGTCGCGTGCCGCCGCAAAGCTCCCGACGGGTTTTTCGAGCGTTCCGGGAGCTGAGTCGCTGCCGTTCGGAGAAACGTAGACGTCGGCGTCCTTCACGAGAGGATATTCCTTCCCGGTGAACGTGCTTCTGACGACGGGAGAAGTGTAGGCAAGCTCGAAGCTGAAGCCGTCAGCCTTGCCGTCGATGCCGTCCTGCTCCTTGTCGCAGAATCTCTTGAGGATCGCCGCGAACTGCTCGCGCGTCGCGTTGCCCCTCGGCTGAAGTGTGTCCGCGCTCACGCCGCCTATGAGGTCCACGGCGTTTGCCCACGACATCGCGTCCTTCGCGTAGGAGCTGACCCTTTTCGCGTCCTTATATGAGGAGAGGTCTTTTCTGTCGTCTCCGACCTTGACGTACCTGAACTCAGCAAAGCGATAGAATATCGCCGCGAGCTGTTCTCTCGTGATGTCCGAGTCCGGCTTGAAGGTATCTGCACTCACTCCGTTGACAATGTCGCTGACGGATGCCCAGATGATGGCATCCGTGTACCATTTGCCCGCCTTGACGTCAGAAAAAGGGTTCGAGCCGGCAGGCTGCGCGGGGCTGCCCGCGATGCGCCAGAGAACGGTGACGACCATGGCTCTCGAGAGAGAGCCGGCGGGATCGAAGCGGTTCGCCGCCACGCCGTTCATATATCCGGTTTCCACCGCGTATCTGATGTAGTCATAGCTCCAGCGCCCCGTCTTCACGTCGGTGAAGTTCATGCCGCTGCCGCCGTCTGCGGAAACGGCAATGCCGCCGAGCTGAGCGAGGACGAGAACGAGCGCAAGGATTTTTGCAAAACGTTTCATAAGTATGCCTCCGTTTTTTTCTTCCTTAATTATACAGTCGGAGCGGCGCGCTTTCTTCTTCTTTTGTACGCATTTTGTGCACTATTGTCCCCGCGCGCCCGCAGACGCGAAAAAATCGTGACTGACGGCGCGGTATCTCAGAAAACTCTTTACAAAAGTGTCCGAATGTCGTATAATTTTGGTATAAAAAGAAAGGAGTTTTTCTTATGGATATATGCAAAGTAGGCGTCATCGGCGTCGGCCGCGGTACCACAATGATGGATTACTGCAAAAACGCCAAGAACGCGAAGCTCGTCGCCATCTGCGACAAATGGGAGCTCGGACTCGAAAACAGAAAGAAGCAGTTCGGCGAGGACGGTGTGAAGTATTATACCGACTTCGACGAGATGCTGAAGGATCCCGAGGTCGACACGGTCATGCTCGCAAACTACGCGACCGAGCACGCTCCGTTCGCGATCAAGGCTCTTCGCGCGGGCAAGAACGTCATCAGCGAGGTGCTCCCCGCACAGACGATGGCTCAGGCTGTCGAGCTGATCGAAACGGTTGAGGAAACCGGAAAGAAATACTGCTATGCGGAAAACTACTGCTACATGCTCGCGCCCTATGAAATGAAGAGAAAATTCGCCTCCGGCGAGATGGGCGAGTTCGAGTACGGCGAAGGCGAATACATGCACAACTGCGAGTCGATCTGGACGGACATCACCTACGGTGAGCGCGACCACTGGAGAAACCGCATGTCTGCGTTCTACTACTGCACGCACTCCGCAGGTCCCCTCATCCACATTTCGGGCAAGCGCCCCGTGAAGGTCGTCGGCTTCGAGTGCCCCTTCAACGCCAGAATGGCGCGCATGGGCGCGAGAGCCGGTCACACCGCGATCGAGATGGTAACGCTCGAAAACGGCGCGGTCATCAAGAGCCTGCACGGCCTCGGCCCCGCAAAGTGCTCGATCTGGTACTCGGTCTACGGAACGATGGGCAGACTCGAAAGCGCGAGAGAGGACGCCTGCATCGACGGAAACTCGAGACTTTACACGAATATCGACACGCGTGAGGACGCGTACGACGGAGAGGCTTCGACCTACATCCCCGAACCGGGCGTCAAGGTCGAGGAAGGCTCCGGCCACGGCGGTTCCGACTACGTGTGCCTCTGCAACGCTTTCGAGCACATACTCGGACACGAGGCTGACATCGTTGACGTTTACGAAGCACTCGACATGTGGATGATCGGTCAGTTCGGATATTATTCCGTGCTTGACGGCGGCGTCCCAAAGGAAATTCCGGACCTCAGACTCAAATCCGAAAGAGATAAATACAGAAACGACAGACGCTGCACCGAGCCCGCAGTTGCGGGAGATCAGCTGATCCCGTCGTACTCGAAGGGCACGCCCGAGATCCCGGACGAGGTCTACGAGAGGACCCGCGAAGAATGGGAAAGAAAGCTTCGCGGAGATAAATGATGATAAATTATCTCCTTCTGTGCCTCGCCGCGACGCTGTTCGGCTTTCAGGTGTTCGCGACGAGCGCATACGCAAACGCGGACGGAGGAGGCCTTCGCTCCGTCGCGAGATTCACGGCGATGTCGAGCTTCGTGTCGACTCTCTGCTGCTTTGCGGTGAACGGGTTTAAGCTCGAGTTCACGATCGGCTCGTTTGCCCTCGCGCTCTGCGGCGCGGCGGTGCTCATCCTCGGTCAGCTTTGCAGCATCAAGGCCCTGACGGGCATAAATATGTCGGTTTACTCGACCTTCCTCGCGATCGGCGGGATGATACTCCCCTTCGTCGTCGGCGTCACGCTTTTCGGTGAAACGCTGACGCTCGGCAGGCTCGCCTGCTGCGTGATCGTCACGGTCGTGACGCTTCTGCAGTGCAAGCCGGGAGCGATCGGAAAGATGACGGTCTTCCTGTCTCTCGCGGTCTTCGTGCTGAACGGCATGAACGGCGTGCTCGCGACCACGCATCAGCATACCGATTTCCCGAAAACGTCGGGCAACTCGTATAATCTTCTGCTGTACGCCGCAATCTGCGTCGTCTCGGTGGCATACCTGCTGATAACGCCGAGCAAAGGCAGCTCGTTCAAGCCGAAAACGGCAGTTCCCGCGCTTGCGTACGGTGTCCTGAACGGACTCGGCAACCTGATACTGCTGAAAACGATCGTCAAGGTGCCCGCCTCCGTGCAGTACCCGATAATCACCGGGGGCATCATGGTCGTCTCGACGATAATCAGCGCGGTCCGCCGCGAGAAGCTGAAGCCTTTCGATATAATCGGCACGGCGATCGCCTTCGGCGCCCTGTTTTTGATGATGATTTAAAAAAAGCATCCCTTTGGGATGCTTTTTTTGCGCCTTGGGGTAAGCAGAACCCTGCTTCAAGGCGCAGACTCACTAACGCCCACCGCTTTCTATCCCGCCTTGATCCACTTTGCATCGCAAAGTGCGGGTTCGAATCCCAGCGAAAAAAGCACCCTTTGGGTGCTTTTTTTGCGCCTTGGGGTAAGCAGAACCCTGCTTCAAGGCGCAGACTCACT
>JAKSPW010000079.1 GCA_024404435.1 Clostridia bacterium
TTGAATGCTACACGGCACTCGGTATCATCCACGACCTGTTCAAGAGCGTGCCGGGCAGATTCAAGGACTATATCTCGACTCCGAAGCCGAACATGTATCAGTCGCTTCATACGACCGTCATCGGACGCGACGGCATCCCGTTCGAGGTGCAGATCAGAACGAAGGAAATGCATCACGTCGCCGAATACGGTGTCGCGGCGCATTGGAAATATAAGTCCGGTGAAAAGAGCAAGGATGACATCGACAAGAAGCTCGCGTGGGTCGCTAAGCTCATCGATGCCGAGGAAGGCGTCATCGACTCCGACGAGTTCCTTCACACCCTGAAGATCGATATTTTCGCCGACGAGACCTTCGTGTTCACTCCCAAGGGGGACGTTATAGCACTCCCGCAGGGATCGACGATCATCGACTTCGCTTATGCTATCCACTCCGCGGTCGGCAACAAAATGGTCGGCGCGACCATCAACGGTATCATCGCTCCGATCGACAGGATTCCCGAGACCGGAGACATCGTTGAGATACTTACGTCTTCTTCATCCAAGGGACCGAGCCGAGACTGGCTGAAGATCGTCCGTACGGGTGAAGCGAGAAACAAGATCAGGCAGTGGTTCAAGAAGGAAAAGAGAAGCGAAAACATCCAGGTCGGCAGAACCGAGCTCGACCGTGAATTCGCAAAGGTCAGCAGCAGACTTACCGAAGCTCAGAAGAGCGAGATCATTGCGAATATCGCAAAGCGTATCGGCATGCAGGAGAGCGAAGACCTGCTCAACGCCATAGGCTACGGCGGTATCTCCGTATCAAAGGTCTCTGCCAAGATGAAGGACGAGTAGGAGCGCCGCAACAAAGCCGAGGAAGAACAGCTCATCACCGATACCGATCAGGTAAAAACGACCTCCAAGGGCAAGATCAGAGCGGCTGGCGGCATCATCGTCGACGGCGAATACGGCTGTTCGGTCAGATTCGCTCGCTGCTGCAATCCGCTTCCCGGCGACGAGGTGGTCGGTTTCATCACGAAGGGCTACGGCATCTCGATACACAAGAAGAACTGCCGCAACGTTCTTGCGAACTCCTCGAAGCCCGATTTCAAGGAAAGACTCGTTTCCGCCGAATGGGACGTTGCTTCCGTCAAGGACAGCAACGCGGGACTCTTCGAGGCTTCAATGGTCATTTTTGCCGAGAACCACATCGCTCTTCTCGCCGAGATCACGACGGCGCTTGCCGAAATGAAGGTCTCTCTGCTTTCCATCAATACGCAGAAGAGAACGGTCGGAGACATTCTTATAAATATCACGGTCGGCTGCAAGAACAGCGACCATTACAATTCGATAGTGTCAAGGCTCCGCAGCCTTGATCACGTTATCAGTATTACGAGAGGTGTTGGCTGATGATAGCCGTATTACAGCGCGTTCTTGAATCTAAAGTCGTCGTTGACGGCGAAACGGTCGGCGAGTGCGGGAGAGGGCTTCTGATACTCGTCGGCGTTGAAAAGGGCGACGAAAAGCTCGACGCGGAGCTTCTCAGCGAGAAGATCCTGAAGCTGAGAATATTCGAGGACGAAAACGAAAAAATGAATCTGTCCGTGACGGACGTCGGCCGCAGCGCTCTCGTTATTTCAAACTTCACGTTGCTTGCCGCATACAGAAAAGGCAACAGGCCGGATTACATGAATTCCGCGTCACCCGCAGACGCAAATGCCCTGTACGAATACTTCCGTGACCTTATTGCAGAGAAGATACCGACGGGTTCGGGCATCTTCGGAGCAGACATGAAGGTTCACATGATCGGCGACGGTCCCGTCACGATCCGGATGGACAGCCGTGTGCTGAAGCGTGAAAGACCGGAATTCTGATGAAGCTTACAGTTGAAGGCAATATCAAGCCATATTACATGCAGATGCTCGCCATGCTCTGGTACCCCGGAGAGAAATTTCCCGAGGAAACATGTCCGGACGACGGAAAGGCCTGCCACGTCACCGTCTCGGAAAAAGAAGACGGCGTTTACTCCGAAACCGTCGCCACAGACGGAGAAAAGACCGAAAAAGGCGAGTTTTTCTTAAAACGCGGTCGGGTTCCCGACGAGATGATCTTCAAGCTCGCCGCAGGAGGGTCGTTCCTTGAGGCGATGAGCGCTCTTACGGGATATATGCCTCCGTGGGGAATGCTTACGGGAGTCAGACCTGCCAACAGAGCGGAAAACCTTCACACCAAGGGATATTCTCCCGATGAAGCGGTTCGTTTCTTTACCGACGTTTATAAAACTACGGAGATGAAGGCACGTCTCGCCGTCAGGACGTCTGAGGTGTCAAGAAGACTCGTCACTCCCGAAAGGCGGAGAGAATGCAGCGTCTATATCGGCATTCCGTTCTGCCCGACGAGATGTGCGTACTGCTCGTTCGTCTCCTATACTTCACCGAAGCTGCTTTCGATGATCCCCGACTATCTTTCATCTCTCGTCCTCGATATTGACCGGACGTTCACGATGATAAATAAGCTCGGCTTCAGAGTCGCTACCGTTTATATTGGCGGCGGAACGCCGACGGTCCTCGATGAAAGAGAGCTTGAAATCCTGCTCGATGCCATAACGAGGAACGTTTCGGGACTCGACGAGTTCACGCTCGAAGCGGGCAGACCGGATACGATAACCGAAGAAAAGCTCCGCATCGCAAAGAATCACGGAGTCACGAGGATCAGCGTCAACACGCAGACACTCGACGACGGAGTCCTGAAGGCTATCGGCAGGGCACATACCGCCGAAGATTTCTTCAAAGCCTATGAAATTGCCCGAAACTCCGGCATAAGAGACGTGAACGTCGACCTTATCGCGGGACTTCCGGGTGATACGACGAAGAGCTTTTCTTCGTCCGTTGACCGCGTGATCTCGCTTTCGCCGACGAACGTCACCGTGCATACGGTCAGCGTCAAAAAATCCTCCGAGCTGAAGACCGGTGGACACGACGTCTTCGACAGAGAGGGAAGAACGGCGCTCGAAAGCGTGGATTATTCGCAGAGAGCACTGACTGACGCCGGATACGATCCGTACTACATGTACAGGCAAAAAAATACCGTCGGTAATCTTGAAAACGTAGGATATTCCGTCCCCGGACACGAGGGACTTTACAATATCTTCATGATGGATGAGATACATTCGATCTTTTCCTGCGGCGCGTCGTCCGTCACGAAGCTGATGGGCATCGATAAAAACGGTATTCCGCAGATAAAACGTATGTTTGAGCATAAATATCCATATGAATATATGAGACAGCATACGGACGCGGAATATGAATCCGCACGGCTCGCAAGGGAAAAGGAAATATTCGATTTTTACAGCGAAAACAGGATAGTCTGACGCATCCGGAAGGAGCAATATTTGAAATACTTGGACATTAATTTTTCAACCCCCGACGAGGCACGTGATTTTATTCTCCGAACCGAGTCGGAATTTGAAGACAAACTGCGCCGATCTGTCAGAGAAGCACTCTCGATCGGCAACAGAATAATCACTCTTGCGGGACCGACGTGCTCCGGCAAGACGACGACAGCCAATCTTCTCGACGAAGAGATCGAAAAGACGGGACATCAGTCCGTTGTGTTTTCGATCGACGACTTCTATCTCGACAGCATCAGGGCGCGGACGCCGGAGGGCGAGGTACCGGACTTCGATTCCGTCAAAACGATCGACCTCGAATACATCGAGTCTTTCGTCCACGACCTGCTGACCGTCGGAAAGGTAAACGTCCCGAAGTTCAATTTCGTGACGGGAAGAAGAGAAGGATATACGGAATTCGCAGCACAGGAAAACGATATTTTCGTTTTTGAAGGCATTCAGGCGATGTACCCCGAGATCTCCTCGATCCTCGGAGACGACTGCACACGCATCTTCATCGCGGTCGGCAGTGACGTCTGCCTTAACGGCGTGGAATTCAATGCGAGCGACATTCGTTTCCTCAGACGGACGATCAGAGATTACAAGTTCAGGAACTCGACTCCCGAGTACACGCTGTTTTGTTGGGATCTCGTCAGAAAAAACGAGAAGGAAAACATTTTCCCGAACGCGATAAATCTTGACATTTTCATAGATTCGTTCCTGCCGTACGAGCTGTTCGCACTAAGCAGGACTGCATTCCCGCTGCTCGACGGAGTCGCTCCGAGCGATCCCCATTACGGCAGGGCAAGAAAGCTGGCAGATAAGCTGAAAGCAATAGAATGCGACGCTTTCGATCTGTCATTCATACCGGATAATTCAATGTTCCGTGAGTTTATCGGAAAGCGCATATCAGATTGAGGTGAGACCTTATGGAAAAATCAAAAACAAAAAAGAGCACTAAGCTGTTCTTCTCGGGCGTGTTGGTGCTGACTATATCAAATCTTATCATCAAGGTCATCGGTGTTCTTTTCAAGATCCCGATGAACCGACTCGTCGGCGACCAGGGCATGGGCTATTACAGCTCGGCGTATACGATATATACCTTCTTCTACATGGTATCAACGGCGGGCCTACCCGTGGCGATCTCTCTTCTCGTTTCCGAGAACAGAGCGAAGGGAAGACTGAAGCAGGTCAAAAAGGTCTTCAAGCTGTCGCTTCTCCTTTTCCTCATTATCGGCTTTGTAGGTGCCGCCATCATGATCCTCGGAGCACACGGATTCTCGGCGATGCTGAAGTCCGATCCGTCGTACTGGTGCATAGTCGCCGTTGCGCCGACACTCTTCTTCATTTGCATATCAAGTGCTCTGCGCGGATACTTCCAGGGCTATCAGTTCATGGTGCCCGTTGCGATCTCTCAGCTCATTGAGGCGCTTTGCAAGCTCTTCCTCGGTATCGCGTTCGCAAGCTACGCGATCAGCAGATACGGAGCTGATAAGGCTCACGTCCACATAGTAGCCGGATATGCGGTCCTCGGTGTGACGATCGGTGCCGGACTCGGCATGGTCTTCCTGCTGTTCTCAAAGATGCTCTTCAAGAGCAATAAATACGATGCCGAATATCTCGAAGACAAATCCGAGGACGATTATACCGAGCCCTCCGGAAAGATCCTTAAAAACATAGCGCTGATAGCTCTCCCGATCACGATCAGCGCATCCGTCATGAGCCTTACGAACCTCATCGACATGACGCTCATCCAGCGTCTGCTTCAGAGCTTCCGCGGAATGACGGAGGCTCAGGCTACGTCGGTATACGGCAACTATACGTCTCTCTGCGTGCCGATGTTCAACCTCCCGCCGTATCTCATCTATCCTATTTCTTATTCGATAGTTCCTCTTATCAAGACTGCAGTCTCTGCAGGTGACCGTGACAGAGCAAATCTCGTCATGACGAGCTCGCTACGCGTCGCCGTCCTCATCGGTATCCCCTGCGGACTCGGAATGTCGGCACTTGCCGGACCTATCCTTCATATGTTCGGCTACAGATACTGGTCTGTAGTCAGCGCGACACCGCTTCTCATGCTCCTTGCGCCGTCTACCTTCTTTATCTGCGTGCTTTCGGTTTCCAACGCCATACTGCAGGCTAACGGATACGAGCGCAAACCCGTTATCTCGATGCTCGTCGGTGCCGCTGTCAAGGTAGTCCCCAACATGATCCTCATCCGCGTGATCGGCATGGAAGGAACACCGATAAGCACGTTCCTCTGCTACCTCACCGCTACCGGACTCAACATCTACTTTGTCATCAAATACGTCGGACTCAAAATTAAGTTCACGAGCATATTCGTGCGTCCTCTCATCGCGGGCGTGCTCTGCGCTCTTGTGGCTCTCGGAGTATGCAATTTCTCGTCGGGATACCTGTCAAACAGCATCAGATACGAGTATACCGACACCGCTGAAGGCTTCGTGATAGAAGGACCTTATAGGTCGTCATACCTGCATCACGCCGAATTCCTTGACGACGGGACCGCGACCGACACGAGGAGCGATCTTGTCGTTGAAAAATCGGAAAGCGGCGATGAACTGACGCTGAACGACAGTGACGGCAACACCTACAAGATCACTTACGAAGACGGAAAGACTCTCGTCGACGGTATTCCGTTCGATGTAGTCGAGACCGAAAATCAGTATGGGTGGGAGTCGATCCTTTCTTCTGACACGAGTGCTCTGACCATCACGCTCTCTCCCGACGAAGAAGGCCTCACGGGTACCGTCGTCGAAGAGATGACCTATAAGATGGAAGACGGAAAACTATCCCTCACTTATCCCGAAAAGACAGGCTCCACGCTTAAGCTTTCATATAAGGAAACAA